>URTC01000278.1 GCA_900550765.1 uncultured Clostridia bacterium
TTTGTCTGGCGGGTGAAGAGCGGCGAAGCGAAGGCATCTTTTCGGGCTGACGTCAACCGGGGCGAATTTATAGGAGATTTTTTATCTATAGAAGATGTTTTTATAAAATAACAGAGGATGGAAAGAGGAAGTTTTATGAAGATGCGGGCTTTTGGTATCCATGTGTTTGCGGGTTTCTTGGTTCTGATGCTTCTTACCGGCTGCGGCGGACAGCAGGAAAGAAGGGATAACAGCGCGGAGGTGCTGGCGCGCATTGAGGCCGGCTCTATGCCGTTGACACCCCCGCCGACGGCGCCGGGAACGCCTGCGCCACCATCTGAAACTGAGACGGAGGCGTTGCCTACGGTTTCACCCACGCCTTTTATGGAACATCCGTCCCTTACGGCGGAGCAATGGACGAAAATGCTTGAAAAGCTGGATCAGCAAATGAAGCAAATGATTTTTGAAGGAGAACGTTTTACGATTCTGCAGCAGGGGGATGCCGTAGTTGACGAACATTGGTATGTATCATATCAGGTAATGGTTCAAAAAGAGAAGTATCCGGTCAATACGGAAAGTTTGGATTATTTTGTGGATATGGAGACAGAAGAGATCTATTTAAGGGCAGGAGAGAAGTTCTATTCTCAAAATACGGTTTCTGCCTGTGTGGATAAAATGAAAGGAATCCTGACAAAAGACGAACAAACGCGTATTTTGTGTGAATTTGACGGGGAAAAGCAGTATTCCGGCGAGGAGTATTATGGAATGCATGCGTACACCTGTAGTCCGCTCATGGAAGAAGGGAATGGATTTTCTTATACGTATGGGTGGTATTATATCCAAAAGAGTACAATGGAAGTTTATAAATGGAACGCAGCGGATAACAGCTTGAGTAAATGCTGAAACAGTGCATAGATAAAACTTAGACAAGAATTATGATTTTTTAATAAAAAGATAAAAACGGTGCATCCGAGGGGAACTTTGCCCCAAAGAACACCGTTTTTTATTCGTATAATTTTATATGCTCAAAACCGTGCCCGTTAAATTCGCAGCGGTAGCGGAAGCCGCAAGTCTTTAACAGTTCTTCGGCCTCTCTGAACCAGCAGTCAACTGTTTGGGCGGCGTGGGCGTCGGAATTTACGATAATATCCAGCCCGTTTTCGCATAAAAACTGCAGCAGGGACTTTGCGGGATACGGGGCAGTGCGGCAGCCCCGGGCGATTGCGCCGGTGTTTAGTTCAAAAAGGCTGCAGTAGGGCTTGATTTTTAAAATGGCGTCCCTTGCGCAGGCGGCATAGGCGGGGGCGGTTTCGTCAAAGAAGACGGATCCCTCGTTGAATTTGGTGATAAGGTCTATATGTCCGATGATATCGGGCCGCATAGTTTTTGCCATCTGTACGATATCGCTGTAATAGGTATGCGCCAGCGTATCAATAGAGCCAAAGGCGGCCAGCATCTGCGCAAAGCTTTCGGCAGTATGATCAATAGAATAAAAAACGCCGTCCTTTTTTACATAATGTACTGAACCGATGATGTATTCCGGCTCGATTAGTTTTTGTCCATAAGAATCCAGTTCTAAGCCAAGAAACAGCTGAATTTTATCGCGGTATTGCTCTTTTAGCCGTAGAATCTCTTGTTCATATTGAACTGCTGCATCTTTTTTTATGCCAAAGACTGTTTGCATCGGGGAATAGGAATGTTCCGTAAAGCCAAGCCGGCAAAAGCCTTTGCTGATTGCGGCGCGTACTGTATCCTCGGCGGAGGAAAGACCGTCGGCAAAAGTAGTATGCGTATGAAAATTTGCCCGAATCATTGCATTTTTTCCTGTTTTACTTTGTGGTCAATTACGTGGCGGGAAGCCAATTCTTTGCGGATATCCTCAATAGAAATCCCCATTTCTACCATGAGTACCATAACATGATAGGTAAGATCGGCAATTTCGTAAATTGTTTCGGCTTTATCATTTTTTGCCCCGATGATGACTTCGGTAGTTTCTTCTCCGATTTTCTTTAAAATTTTATCCAACCCTTTTTCAAACAGGTAAGTGGTATAGGAGCCCTCAGGCATCTCCTCTTTGCGGCTTTGCAGCAGTGCGTAAAGATTGGCAAGCGAAAAATCCTCATTCTCCGCCGTACCGAAAAGCGCGTCGGTAAAGCAGGAGTCGCTGCCGGTATGGCAGGCGGGGCCGTCCTTTATGACCTCAATCACCAGCGCGTCGCCGTCACAGTCCGCCGTGATGCTCTGAATGTGCTGGAAATTCCCCGAGGTTTCGCCCTTGAGCCATAGCTTTTGCCGGGAACGGGAATAAAAGCAGGTCAGCTTTTTCTCCAGGCTGATGCGCAAACTCTCACGGTTCATGTAGGCAAGCGTAAGCACCTTTTTGGTATAAAAATCCTTTACAATAGCCGGAATCAGACCGTTTTCATCAAATTTCAGTTCGTCAATAGCAAGCATAACTCAAGTCCTCACTAAAATATTATTTTTTATAAGCTCTGCTTTTAAAGCAGAGATGGATACTTCTTTAAAATGAAAAATGGAAGCGGCAAGTCCTGCATCAACACCCGGCACAGCTTCAAACAGTGTGATAAAATCCTGAATCTTTCCGGCGCCCCCGCTGGCAACGATAGGAACGGAAACGCGCTTTGCGACTTCTTGCAGCAGCTCTAAATCAAAGCCGTTCTTTACGCCGTCGGTATCGATGCTGTTGACTACGATTTCACCGGCGCCGTTTTCCTGGCCGATGTGCGCCCATTCTAAGGCGTCAATACCGGTATCATCACGTCCGCCGCGGGAGAACAGCCGGAAGACACCGTTTACCCGTTTTACATCCATGGAGA
>URTC01000279.1 GCA_900550765.1 uncultured Clostridia bacterium
TCCTCTGGATCCGGACGATTGATATTTTCGTCTAACAGTAACGGATCCTTTCGGCCGAAACGCCAATACGCAGGCATATTTTTTAGAAGAAGCTTAGTAAATCCTTTTTTTACAGCATAGGGCTTTCCGCACAGCAAGGACGGAAAGCCCTTTATTAAAAAACAAACTCATTTTCATATGTATAAAGAAGAAAAAGAGGGCAAAGACCTCCCGGAAAGAAGATTACTGCTCTTGAAATTTGACTTTATAAAAATTTGTATTTCCAAGAGGCTTTGCTGTAAGCCTGAATAGAACGCAGCCATCCGGGCACACAATAGTTTTACTGAACCTGCTGTCACCACCGATATTTTCTAAATTTCCGCCGCTCCTAACAGCCTCCATGACCGGAAACATCACCATCATGCACTTGGAGCAAATCCCCTGTCCCTGCTGATTAACCGGGCAGCCATACGTGCAGGTATATAGATCGCCTATCTCCTCTCCGTTGCGGCAGTAATTCTCCGTACGCTCCCCTTGCAAAAACCCTATTACCTCAATTTCCCACGCATATTCCTCATAATACCATTTCTTCATAAGACCCCTCCAATTTTCAAGGATATACCCTGTAAAAAATCGCGCTGAAAAATTTCTTTTTCAGCGCGATTACACTCTGCTTTACAGCCTGCCACAGAATCCAGCATACATTTCATTTTTTATCCTTTTTCTTGCTAATAATGATCGCTGCCACAACAGCGGCCACAACGATGACAACCGCTGCGCTGATCGCAATAATAAGGCCGGTGTCACTGCTTGTTTCGCCATTTGTTCCGTTTCCGGAAGGCTCCGCCGTCTGATCTCCGCCAGGAGTTTCTGCATCAGAATTCCCATTCGGTGCCTCATCCAAAATATTGGTAATTTTAAAAGTCGGGGCGGGAAGATCGCTTCCGTTGCCGAGATTGGCAATATATTTTTCCTCCTCATGATCAACAAAAGCAAGCAGCTCCAAACCGTAACCGATACCGGAAAGACCGCTGAAGGAATTGGTCTTCAGTAAAACTTCATTTTCATTCAGAATCGTAGCCTCCACATCACTGTAGCCGGTAGCCACAATTGCTTTAAAGCCCTTCAATGTTTCTGCGCTGCCTAACTTTTTAAGGCCGCCCGCTGTATTTTTAAAATGAACAACCGTGCCTTCCTCTGTTTTATAAGCATACTCCGGCATAGGCGAAGAAACCTGCTCCTCTTCCCCAATGCCGTAATCCCTGGCTAATGCCAGCGCGGCAAGCCGTTCACCAACAGGCTGCTTATACAGCGGATGCGCCCAATCGGGGTCACCGTCCTGATACCCTTGATCCATAGAAACCACCATGCCGGAATTTTTAACGACAGAAAGCCCATCGAACTGAACGGCACGCTGCTCGGCAATCTGCGGCCAGCTGGTCAATCCCTGCCCGCCGTGAGAAGAAAGCTGCACATAGTAAAAAGGAAAATCCTGATCCATTTTCTGCCGCAAATCTTCTACATAAATATTCATATATTCATTATATTTTCCATAGTCACTTTTCGCAAGACCGGCTTCGCTTTCTCCCTGATAAAAAATCATTCCTTTGATCGTCATATGAATAAACGGATGCATCAGCGCGTTATACATGCCCGAAACGGGAATATCATTTTCATAACGCATATACTGCGCAGTGGCTGCAGCCTGTGCGCTCATCAGCTGGCTCAGAGGAGATCCCGCAGAAGCTACCATAATCATTCCCATAGGCACATCCGTTTCCTTTACCATCTTATGAGCAAAGAAAAAGCCCATTGCTGAAAAGGCATTCGCCGTTGACCGGGATTCTGTTCTCCATTTTTTTCCTTTTAGAGGTTCTTCCTGGGGAGAAGCCATTGCCTCCTTATTGCTTTTTGCATCATCCCGCTTTTGTGTAAAATAACGGATCATTCCCTCCTGCTCACTGATCATCTGACTGATCTGGCTGGATTTATATTCCGTTGCTACGCTTCCCAGCGTCAGCTCAGCATTGGACTGTCCCCCAACCAAATATACATCGCCCACTAAGATACCGGTCAGGGTTTTACTGTAATCCCCTAAGGTAACTGTCAGCTCACTCTCGTTCTTATCGGCGCTCTCCTTCGGCAGCATTACCTGCCATTTTCCGTTTTCATCTACGGTTGTGCTGGTCGTCTTTCCTTTAAATGTTACCGATATCTCTGCCCCCTTTTGACTGCTGGTACCCCAAATACAGATTTCCGCATCCCGCTGCAGTACCATATCGTCTCCCAAAGCACCCGCAATCGTAAACGGTTCCTCCGGTGCGCAAAATGCGGTAACAGAAAGTGTACCCAACACCAGCATCATGCTCAAAAATAATGAGACTACTTTTTTCATTTTTGCTTCTCCTTTTCTATGCTTTGCATTTTCTAAAAAACAGTGCTTGACATTTTGCCCTGCTATGCTTTAATGTAGTATCATAAACGAAACAATAAGGATTGATTACTTTGCATACTGTGGAACTTGCCGATGGTACCGTTATTGAACTGTTAAAATACAAAAGCTTTTTATGCAACGGTGAAAAATATACTGTATTTCTGGATCCAACAGTACCTATGGAGGAGGAAGATTCTCTGCCTGCCCTCTTTATATTAAAGGAACAGACAGACGGCCGCTACAGCCCGATAGAAGGTGAGCTGGCTCTTAAACTGCTGCCGTTTTTAAGTGATCTATCCGATGGTCAAAGCCATTACTTCGGACAGGCCGAATCTGAACTGAATATTCAGGAGCTGGATTCTGACGACTGAGCTGCTCGATT
>URTC01000280.1 GCA_900550765.1 uncultured Clostridia bacterium
TTCAGACCAGAAACGGTAAGAGAACTGCGGCTGCCGCATTGAAGATCGCCTGCGATTTGGTTGATGAAGGCATGATTACCGAAAAAGAAGCTGTTTGCATGATCGACCCGAGAAACCTGGATGCGCTGCTGCACCCGCAGTTTGATGCAAAGGCGTTAAAGGAAGCGGTTCCGATGGCAAAGGCTTTGGCGGCTTCCCCCGGCGCGGCTTGCGGTAAGGTCGTATTTACGGCAGACGATGCGAAGGAGTGGGCGGCAAGAGGCGAAAAAGTTGTTTTGGTTCGCCTGGAGACAAGCCCGGAGGATATTGAAGGTATGAAGGCCTCTCAGGGAATTTTGACCGTGCGCGGCGGTATGACCTCTCACGCGGCGGTTGTTGCCCGCGGCATGGGCACCTGCTGCGTAAGCGGATGCTCGGCCATCAATATGGATGAAGAAAATAAAAAATTCGTACTGGGCGGAAAGACGTTTGTGGAGGGCGATTATATCTCCATTGACGGTTCCACCGGTAATGTGTATGAGGGAATTATCCCCACGGTAGACGCTTCCATTGGCGGTGAATTCGGCCGTATTATGGAGTGGGCGGATAAGTATAAAAAGCTTATTGTAAGAACCAATGCTGATACACCCCGTGATGCCAAGCAGGCATATGCATTGGGCGCACAGGGCATTGGCCTTTGCCGTACCGAGCATATGTTCTTTGAGGGCGACAGAATTGCCGCGATTCGTGAAATGATTTGTTCCGATACCGTTGAGCAGAGAGAAAAGGCCCTTGAAAAGCTGCTTCCGATGCAGCAGGGCGACTTTGAAGCAATTTACGAGGCGATGCAGGGCTATCCGGTAACGATTCGTTTCCTGGATCCTCCGCTGCATGAGTTTGTTCCTACCGAGGAAAAGGACATTGAAGCATTGGCTGCAGCTCAGGGTAAGACCGTAGAGCAGATTAAGGCAATTATTGCTTCCCTGCACGAGTTCAACCCCATGATGGGCCATCGTGGCTGCCGTTTGGCGGTAACGTATCCTGAAATTGCAAGAATGCAGACGAAGGCAGTTATCCGCGCGGCTCTGAAGGTACAGGCTTCACATCCGGAGTGGACGATTGTGCCCGAAATCATGATTCCTCTTGTCGGCGAGGTTAAAGAGCTTGCTTATGTGAAGAAAATCGTAGTTGATACTGCAGATGCTGAAATTCAGGCCGCCGGCAGCAACCTGAAATACAAGGTAGGTACGATGATTGAAATCCCCAGAGCTGCCCTTACGGCGGATGAAATTGCTAAGGAGGCAGAGTTCTTCAGCTTTGGTACCAATGACCTTACGCAGATGACGTTCGGCTTCAGCCGTGACGACGCCGGTAAATTCCTGGATGCTTACTATGATAAGAAAATCTATGAGAATGATCCGTTTGCCAAGCTGGATCAGGTTGGCGTAGGTAAGCTGGTAAAGATGGCTGCTGAATTGGGCCGCAGCACGCGCCCCGATATCAAGCTGGGCATCTGCGGCGAGCATGGCGGAGATCCTTCCACGGTTAAATTCTGCCACAGCATTGGCCTTACGTATGTTTCCTGCTCGCCCTTCCGTGTACCGATTGCTCGGCTTTCGGCTGCACAGGCGGCTATTGAGGAAGAAAAATAAGCGGATACCTGAAGAATGCTCTCAGATATTTATCTGGGAGCTTTTTTTATCCAATATGCAGCGGGGGAACAGGAATTTGCGGTAAACGGAAAGAACTGTACAAAAAATACAAATTGAACCTGTATTTTTTTGATAAAAACGTTTTTTTACGGGAGAAGAAAAATGCAAAAAGAAAGGAAAGCAAAAGTTCTGTTCCGGCAGAAAAAAATCCGGCAATATGCCGGATTTTCAACAATCACATATGAAATAATATTGTTTGAATAAGTTAATTATAGAACTACGGAGTTTTTGCAATTACAGTCTGCTGTTAATGTAGTTTGTTATAGTTTCCGTATCTCCGTCAGGACACCAGGCTGCCTTAGAAACATAAATACCGGCGCCCATGGAGCCTCTATGGCCACCAATCTGAAGCTTATTTGTATATCCCTTCGTGCCATAGGAATAATAATAATCTGCCGTGTCTGTTTCATAGGAACCGCCGCGAATATAAGCATATTCCGTAGCGTCTTCTCCGTCACTAACGCAATGAACCAGCCAATAGGCCCAGCCGCCACCTACGCTTTCAGCCGAATAACAAACATTTCCAGCATGATCCATAGTAGTATTCTTATATCTGGCAACGGAATAGATTATATCTGTATCCCAAGTATATGCCTCCGGAGAGGTCCAGCCGTAGGAACCGATATCCAGCCCTCCGTAAGTCGCGGCGGCGGGCTGAACCGGCGCCGCGTCAGCACCATCCGCCGCGCAGAGGCCGGCCACGGAAACGGCCGCAAGTACAACAGAACATACCGCGAATAATTTGATTAGTTTTTTCATTTCTTTTCTCCTTTTTTATTATATATTTCATATGTGAATTGCTATCCCGCTGTTACCCGTTATCCCAGTTTCCCGCCCAAATTTGATCATACTCTTCAAAGGGAGAGAGTTGGCAGGAGGCGATGATTCTAAAAGCCACAAGCTGAGGCGCTTGTTCGTTATAGCTTATGTAAAAGCGAAAAGTCGCGTTTCCTTTATCCGGAGGCAGGGCATATTTTTGATTGAACGCCTCGCTGCCGCTTTGCATATAAACATATTTTTCTATTATATAAACATCCCCGTAG
>URTC01000281.1 GCA_900550765.1 uncultured Clostridia bacterium
AAATTCCACAGGCTCATAGGTATCGTCATACACACCTACATTTTTAAACTCCAGCGCCGCAATCGCGGTAGGGTCGCTGATGGTATCAATGCAAAGATTCCAAGCCGTACCCGCGCCTTCCAGTTCCGTACTGTCTACAGTCAAATAATCTTCAAAATGCATCCATTCAGATCCCAGCTCTAATCCCGTGTCGAAATAATGCATAACATTGGTTCCGGTAGTTCCACTCCAAGCAAACAATGTTCCTGAATATTGTTCGGCAAAAAGTTCTGATTCTCCTTCAGAAAAGGTATGTGCCATGCGCAGAAGCGCTTTGGCGGTAACGGGTGTTTCCGTATCGGCACCCTCAGCATATTTAATGCGTACATCAAAGGCAACATATACATCCGCACCGTCTTCTAAATTATCGCCGGCAGCACTCTTTACGGCATCAAGAATATCAACCATCGGTGAATCCCAGGCATTTTTTATTCCCGTTACCGAAATATATTTTGTTCCGTCGGTATCGGTCCCTTCTGTAATCTCTCCGCCTTTCACAAGTCCCATTTCCCAGCTCTTTGTCAGCTTATTCTCTGCCTGAGCGCCTACGTTCAGCACAAGCATAGAAAAGATCACCGCAGTAGCCAGCATTGCTGAAAAAATTTTTTTCATTTTTATTCAGCCTCCTCAAAATTCTTTTCTTGATAATAATTATATCAGTTTTGTTCATATTATGTCAATAATAAAATCTTAAAATTAAATATTTATTTATTCCTCTTAATTCCGGTGCGAAAATACTCTTCTATTTCTTTCCGCGGGGCCGCCGCATGTCCCTGCAGCATATTTCCGTTGCCCCCGCCGCGCGCCTGCAGAGCCGCCTGAAGCGCCAACCGCTCTTGGGGCAAAAACGCGCGGGATGATAAAATCATATATCGGTAACCTTCCCGGTCACTGCCGCAAAAAACGCCGGCGAGTCCTGCGCATTTCTCCTTTAAAGCATTGGCAGCTTCCTTAAGCAGCGAAACCTCTTCAATAAAAATACACAAATTTCCCTCCGTATATTCCTGCCGGATCAGCCGTTCCCGAAGCAGCAGCAATGCAGTTTCCCGATATTTTGCCACACTTTCTTCTGCCTTCTGCTTCACATTTCTAACCCCCTGCGCTGCCTCGTTCCAAGGCAGAGAAAGTATCTGCGAGATCTCCCCTAAACACCTCTGCCGGGCCTGAAATTCCGCCAAAGCGCGAAAGCCGCATTTCATATGTAGTCTGATACCGCCTTTGTAATGCTGCGCATCTGTCAGCTTGAGGATTCCTAGCTGCCCGGCACGTGCTACGTGCGGTGCACAGCAGGCTCAAACGTCTACCCCCTTGATCTCTACCAGCCGGATCTTCTCTTTCAGCGCAAGTTTACTTCTGTAAGGGATTTCCTCCGGCTTTTCAGGATACCACGCTTTTACAGCAATATCACGCACAACGGCCTGATTGGCCATCAGCTCTATTTTCTGCAAAACCTGTGCATCCAGAAAGATATCATAATCCATCGTAACCTCTTCATCATTTAAATGAAACCCCACATTACGGCCGCCGTACAAGCGGTGTACCAAGCCGGAAACGATATGCTCTCCCGTATGATTCTGCATGCGCGAAAAACGCTTTTCCCAATCGATCCTTCCGTGCACAGTACTGTTTTTCACAAGCGGCGCCTGCATATAATGATAAATAACACCGTTTTCTTCCCTGGTATCCCATACGCGTTTTCCTTCTAAAAAACCGGTATCGCCTTTCTGGCCGCCGCCCTCAGGAAAGAACGCCGTCTGATCCAATACCGCTGCAAAATGGCCCTCTTTTACAAAAAAGCAGTCAAGCACCTCTGCCTCAAATTCCTGCAGAAAGCTATCCTGATCAAATAACCTTTGCGTCATCTCTTCGTATCTCCTGTGTTTTAAAAATCTTTGTACGGCACAATCGCTCCTATGCCTTTCAGCGCCTGCCGGATCTTTTCCACAGAAATCTCTTTCACCGGCAGCTTCTGTTTTGCCGCAATTGCCGCCGCCGCGCCTGCCGCCTGACCGGAAGCCATACAAGTCGCCTGCACCCGAATAGCGCTGTTAGCGTCGGTATCCGAAGAAATACAGCGTCCCGCAGCTAAAATATGCTGAGCATTTTGGGGGATCATTGCCCGGTAAGGCAGCGTAGGCACCCGTCCTTCCTGTAAAAAAATCTGTTTGATTCCCGTGGGCTGATGCAGATCGATCGGATAAAAACAATAACACAGTGCATCCTCGTATATCTTACCGGCCAGATAATCCTCCGCGGTAACCGTATCCTCGCCTATGATCCGGCAAGTCTCCCGCACCCCGCATTCTACGGCGCAGGAGGATACAAAAATCCCCTCAAGTCCATGGAATTTTTTCAAGCAGCCGATAATTCTGGCCAGCGTACGCCGAGCGGAAATCTCCAGTTCTGTTTTGCCCTCACTGGTTTCCGCGTTTTTACAGGATACATGCATAGAGATCCGTCCGCTGCTAAGCTGATGATAAAAGCTGCCGCCCTGCGTATCTTCCGCAAAAAGCCATCCTTGTTCCACTGCTTTCTGCACATATTCTTCAAAAGCCTCCGGGTCCACCGCGCGGATATCATAACCGGCAATATCGTTAATCAGTGTGGCCGGCTGCAGGACCGGACTTTTAATGCATGCATATCCCGCCAAACGCACACAATCGGCATCACCGGTAGCGTCAATCAACACCTG
>URTC01000282.1 GCA_900550765.1 uncultured Clostridia bacterium
CTGCCCACCGCCGGCGGAAGCAATAACGGAGATCTTCTTCCGGTTGCGCTGATTACAGCAGTGACTGCAGCTGCAGTGACGCTGGCAGTTGTTGTAGCCAAAAAGAAAAAAGAACAAGAGTAAGCCTGCAGAAGCAGAATAAAAAAGAGCCGTGTTACGGCTCTTTTTTTATAAAATAAAGTTTGCTTGAAGGTCTTTTTACGGGACATACTATATTGAGCTATGCCTGTATTTTTTTAACAGCCGCAAAGGGAATTTGAGTTTGGAAAAGATGGATAGAGTTTGACTTTTGCGGCTGCTTAGAGTATAATTTAGAAAATATTTATTGATCGCCGCGACGGCGTATTTGCCATCAAAGCACCGTAAAAAGGAGTTTATTATGGCCACCTTACATCTGGATTTTTATAAGGGCAGCGAGTCTTGCGGCGGCAATATAGAAGAATGGAAAACGTATTTGAAAAAATACGGCGGAAATGTCGGAGCGGATTTAAAGGATACTGATTTTGCCTCACTTTCTTGCAATGAAAGAAATCTGTTGTCCTGGTATGAGTTTGCGCCGGAGGCCTCCGTGCTGGAGGTTGGTACTGGATTTGGCGCTGTTACAGGGGTTCTTTGCGAAAAGTGCCGGTCTGTGACGGTGGCAGAACCTTCGCGTGAACGGGCAGAGTATCTTTGTGCCCTGTATAAAGAGAGGAATCATTTGGATATCTTTGCAGGCAGATTTTGCGATATACAGCTTGCACAAAGATTTGATTATATCCTTTTACACGGTATAGAAAAATATGCAGCTGCTGCGGCATCTGTTGGGGAGTTTCTTGATCAACTGCACAGTCTTTTAAAGCCCGAAGGCAAACTGCTGCTTACCGCAGAAAACCGCTTTGGTGTGTCCTGCGGGAAGGCTGCCGGAGCGGCTGTTGGTGCGCCGATACCGTTTGCCTGCGGTGAAGAGGAGGCATCTTCTGCAGGGGCATTCAGCCGTGAGGAGCTGAAACAGCTGCTTGCGCGCAGCGGTTATCCCTATACGGATTTTTATTATCTTTATCCTGATGATAGAATGCCCGGAGCAATCTTTTCCGACCGCCGTCTTCCTCAGCTCTGGGAAGCAGACAGGCTGTTGCATCCGCATTTTTCTTCGTTTATACAACAGATCGTAGCAAACGGCGTTTTTCCTTTCTTTGCTCCTGTGTTCTTTATTGAGGCCGCTGGGCAGCCGCCGCAGGCACAGCGAAAGCTCAATGCCGCTTTTTTCCGTTGCGCATACAAAGAAGAGTTCCGCGTTGGTACCGCTTTTTACAGTGACGGTACAGTACTGACGTTTCCGGCGGTAAAGCAGGCACAGACGCATATTCAGGATGTGCATAACAATTATTTGCGTCTTTTGACCTCCGGTATTCGAATTTTAGATGAAAAGCTTACGGATCGGGGAATTGTTGCGCATTCTATGGATTTGCCTACCTTGGAGCAGGTATTGTATCATGCAGTCCAAAGTGGGGAGACCGAAGTGTTTTTTCTTTGGCTTGACCGCTTTTTTGAAAATATTCTCCGTGCAGGCAGGGCAGCTTTTGGGGATATCGATACCGTACTGGAGCGCGGTTATCTGGCAATGGTGTTTTCCAATTGTTTTACAGAGGGAGATTCCCTGATTTTTTTTGATCAGGAATGGACGGTTGAAAATATTCCGGCAGGATATCTTCTAAGCCGTGCTCTGAAGCAATTTTTCCTTGCTTTTCCCAACCGGGAGCTTGAAGAGAGGACATACTTGCACTTCGGCTTGGATTCTGTCCATCTTGAAGAGTACGAATCAGCTGAGCAGGTTTTTGAGGGGTTTATTTTGGATGCGGCGGTCTCTCGTGTTTTTAGAGGAGACGCTTGCCGCCAGGACGAGCAGGAGAACTCTGAAAATGTGCCGGAGCAAAAAACGCAGGAGCTTCAGGTGCCGGAGCAAAAGAAGCAAGAGGCACAGTACCGCGAAGCGCTTGCTCGTATTCGGGAAATAGAGAATGATCCCGCAAGGCTGGGGAAAAAGCGTATAGCCAAAGCGTTTTTTAAAGCCTTTGCACCGTCGTTTGTTCTGCGGGCGGCAAGGAGTGTTCGGCGTTTTTGCCGCGGAAGAAAAGATGCGGGATTTCATTGGCGTTCAGAATATGATCGCTGGATTAAGCGCGGTACTGTATGCGGCAGTACGGATAAAAAGCCGGAGTGTGAACCGCTGATCAGTATTTTGGTTCCGCTGTATAATACGGATAAAAAAATGCTGGAGGAGATGATCACCTCCTGCCTAAAGCAGACTTATGGGAATTTTGAGCTTTGCCTGGCGGATGCCAGCGATCAGGCGCATGGGTATGTTTATGAAACCGCGGCGGCTTTTGCCGCAAAGGACGCGCGCATTAAACTTAAAAAGCTGGAGCAGAATTTGGGAATTGCCGGAAACACCAATGCGTGCCGGACAATGGCCTCGGGCGAATATCTGGCCCTTTTGGATCATGATGACCGGTTGACTGAAAACGCTCTTTCTGCTGTAGTGAAGGCTATTGCGGACCATCATCCGGACGTACTTTACAGTGATGAGGATCATTTGAAAAACGGCCGCCGGACCTTGCCGTTTTTTAAGCCGGATTTTAACAGGGATTTGCTGTATTCACAGATGTATATTTGTCATTTCTTGGTGTTTCGGACAGAATTGTTCGATCAGGTTGGGCAGATGCAGGAACTGTACATCGGCAGTCAGGA
>URTC01000283.1 GCA_900550765.1 uncultured Clostridia bacterium
TTAAGGAACAGGAATTTTGTGTTGAAAATTATATTGCTCGAAGCACGGCAAACCGTAAAAAGATGGCAGTTTCCGATAGCGGAAAATTTGCCAGTACGGATTTTAAAGTTTTGGAACAATACCGTGATGCCGCACTGGTGGAATGCCATCTGCATACCGGGCGTACGCATCAGATCCGTGTGCATCTTGCAAGCATCGGGCATCCCTGCTTGGGTGACGCGGAATATGGTTTTAAAAGGAACCGTTATTCTCTTGCAGGACAGGCACTGCATTCTTATCAGCTGACGATCGATCATCCCGCCACAGGCGAACGCATGACATTTACCGCGCCGCCGCCGGAATATTTTCAGGAACTGATAAAAAAATTACAAAAGAGTTGACAGCTTTTGACTTTGGGTTATATAATAAAAGTACCAAGATGATTCAGGACACGCCGCAGATGGTGTTTTGGCTTCAGAGAGGCTGCTGTATTGCTGAAAGGCAGCTGCTAAAAGATTTGCGGTACCACCGGAGGATTGGAGCGCATGGCTTGCGTTACAGGCCGTAAATGAGTCATAAATTTGGGTGGAACCACGGGTAAAATAGCTCGTCCCTTTGAGCCGCAGGGCTTACAGGGGCGATTTTTTAATAGGAGGAATTTGTATGAAGATTACACTGCCGGATCAAGCAATCAAAGAATACGAAGGTGCGGTTACGCCGGCGCAGGTAGCTGCAGAGCTTAGCGAAGGGCTGGCCCGGGAGACCGTTGCAGCCGTAGCAAACGGAAAACTTGTTGCGCCGGAGCATACGCTTACCGGGGATACCGTGCTTTCTCTGGTGACCAAACGCGATCCGCTTTACGTAAATGTATTGCGTCATACGGCCAGCCATGTGCTGGCGCAGGCTGTTCTGCGGCTGTATCCGAACACCAAGCTGGCAATCGGCCCGGCGATAGAAAACGGATTTTATTATGATTTTGATTTTAAAGAGCCTATCAGCAGTGCGGATATTGAAAAAATAGAAAAAGAAATGGCGAAAATTGCCGCGGAAAAGTTAGAACTGAAACGTTTTTTATTAAGCCGCGAAAATGCTTTGGAAAAAATGAAGGAGCAGCCCTATAAACAGGAACTGATTTCAGAGCTGCCGGAGGGGGAGGAGATTTCCTTCTATCAGCAGGGAGAATTTACGGATTTGTGCGCGGGACCGCATCTTAAGACGACGGCCGAGGTCAAGCACTTTAAGATTCTTTCTATAACCGGTGCCTATTGGCGCGGAAACGAAAAGAATAAGATGCTTACCAGAATCTATGCTACGGCTTTTACAAAAAAACAGGAACTGGACGATTATCTTGTGCAGTTAGAAGAGGCGAAAAAGCGCGATCATAATAAACTGGGCCGCGAGCTGGAGCTGTTTACTACCAGTGATGTGATCGGTCAGGGACTTCCGATTTTGCTGCCCAAAGGGGCCAGGATCATACAACTGCTGCAGCGCTTTGTGGAGGATGAAGAACAAAAGCGCGGATGGCTGCTTACAAAAACGCCGTTTATGGCTAAGAGCGATTTGTATAAAATAAGCGGACACTGGGATCATTATAAAGAAGGCATGTTTGTTATGGGGGATGAAGATAAGGACGATGAGGTTTTTGCGCTTCGTCCGATGACATGTCCGTTCCAGTATCAGGCCTATCTTAACAGACCGCGTTCTTACAGAGATCTTCCGCTGCGATATGCAGAGACCTCAACACTTTTCAGAAAAGAAGCATCAGGCGAAATGCACGGGCTGATACGGGTACGTCAATTCACAATATCGGAAGGGCATCTTATGTGTACACCGGAACAGCTTGAAGATGAGTTTAAAAAGTGCCTTGAACTCACTACGTTTATGCTAAAAACACTTGGACTTTATGAGGATGTTTCTTATAGATTTTCTCAGTGGGATCCGGAGGATCGGGATAAATATATCGGTACGCCCGAACAATGGGATGAAGCCCAGGGCGCGATGCAGAGAATTTTGGATCATTTAGGCCTTACGTATAAAATCGGTATTGGTGAGGCGGCATTCTACGGGCCTAAGCTGGACATTCAGATCAAAAATGTACACGGTAAGGAAGATACATTGATTACCATACAGATTGATCAAATGCTGGCGGAGAATTTCGGGATGGAATATACAGATAAAGACGGAGAGAAAAAACATCCCTATATTATTCATCGCACCTCCATTGGCTGTTATGAGCGGACGCTTGCACTTTTGATAGAAAAATATGCCGGTGCGTTCCCCGTATGGCTGGCACCGGTACAGGTAAAGGTAATGAATATTACTGACCGGGTAGATGAAGCCTGTAAGACTGTTGTGCAAAAGCTTTCGGATGCTTCGTTACGTGTTGAATATGATTCCCGTAATGAAAAGATCGGTTATAAGATTCGTGAAGCGCAGCTTGAAAAAGTACCGTATATGCTTATTGTAGGAGATCGGGAGGCTGCTGAAGGCAAGGTGGCAGTGCGCTCCCGTAAAGAAGGAGACCTGGGAACGATGACGGTAGAGGAGTTCCAGACAAAAATTTTGCTTGAGGTTGCTACAAAGCAGCTCTAACAGGAGGAAAATTTTTATGAAAATTTCAATCGCTACAAGTGCACTTCGGCCTTTATTTGACGGTACACCACAATCGTTGATTCAAGCTTATCAAAATACCGGCTTTACACATTTTGATTATGGTTTTGACGGCTTTT
>URTC01000284.1 GCA_900550765.1 uncultured Clostridia bacterium
TGCGATAGTTGATATCCCGCACACTTTTGGACGCGGATTTTTTTACAAACCCCAACCCGGAAGCCGTAGTATTTACCCGATCCTTTTCTGTTCCCTGTTCCGCATCCGGGCCCACGATTAAATTTCCATGCACCGTAGGCGATACTAAAACGCCCTTTCCCGATTTTGCAGGACATTGAAATAGTACGCAGCCTATCTTTTCTCCCTCCGATTTATCCAGCAAATAATACTGTCCTTTACAGGGGAGAATCGTAAAGCACGGGGACGCAGCCATATTATGAATTTCATCACTATGTACACCTGCGGCATTAATCACAAATTTCGTCTCAATCGTTCTCTGGGGTGTAAACAGCTTCCAGCCCTGCTCTATTCGTTCTATGCCCGTAATCTCATGCTCCAGTAAAAATTCCACGCCGTTTTTCGCCGCAGTTTCCGCAAAGGCCAGCGCATATTCCCATGGATTAACAATTCCCGCCGAGGGAGCCCAAAGTGCGCAGACTACTTTTTCGCTCACATGAGGTTCCCGCCTTCTGACGACAATCCCATCTAAAATTTCCAGCCCCGGAACCCCATTTTTTCTTCCGCGCTCATATAACATACCGACAATTTCCGCTTCTGCTGCCGAAAAAGCCAGTACCATTGAACCAATCTGCTTATAGGGAACCTGCAGTTTTTTACAAAGCTCCGGTGCCTGCGCGCTGCCGGAAACATTCAGCCTTGCCATCAGGGTTCCAGGCTCCGGATCATAGCCTGCATGGATGATTGCACTGTTGGCTCTGGTTGCTCCAAGGGCTATATCGTTTTCCTTCTCCGCCAGGCAGATTTTCAGCCGATACTTTGAAAGCTTATAGGCCACCGCCGTACCGACGATCCCTCCGCCGATAATCGCTACATCAAACATAAAAAACCTCCTAAAAACAAAATAAAGAGCAACACAAACATAACTTCCCCAAAAACAGGAAAAATTACGCCTGTATTACTCTCAAATCTCTGTAATCCAGAACTTAATTTATAATATCACATTTTTATCTTTATGGCAATCAATTTTGATTACCAAATTTCGTAATTGGTTCCCGATACCGCCGCCGCACCGGCCGCAAGCGCAGCCCGCATATCCTCCTTATCCTGCAAAAGTCCGCTGGCAATTACCGGAAGCCGCGTGATTTGAACGATTTTTGAAATAATCTTGGGCATACATCCGGGCAGCACCTCGAATACATCCATACTTTCTCCGAGAATCTGCTTTTTTAAGGTATCGATTGCCAACGAATCCAGCATAAAAAAACGCTGTACCGTTAAAAGGCCGTGCGCAGAAGCACTTTTAATCAACGCCTGCTTGGTGGAAATTATCCCGTCGGCACCGGTATTTTGTACGATATACTCTACCGCCACTTCTTTTGCCGAAAGCCCCTCAATAAGATCAATATGTACAAAGACTGTTTTGTGTGCATCCTTCACACGCTTTACGATCCGGCATATATTCATTACATTCCCATAAAGGATAAACACAACCCTGCAATTTGCAAAGATACATTCTTCAAGACCTTTTTCATCCTTTACCGCAGCAATAACCGGATATTCTTTTAAAAGGGAGCGCAGCTCTTCTCTGTTCATCTTCGTATCTCCGTTTAATACATTTGAATAAATTTTAACATAAAGCCAAGAAAAGCGCAAGAAATACACTTTGAGAAGCTCTAAAAAAATGTGCAAATATTTTTAACAAATATTGACTTTTTACTTTTGTATGCTATACTATACTTATTAAGGCAAAAGGAGGAATTTGTATGAAAAAGAAAATCTCTCTATTCTTAGCAATTGCCGTATTTTGTACGGCCGTCTCCGCATTGCTGGCGCCGATCACGGCAGAAGCCGCAACGGCATCCATTCTTTATGAAAACGATTTTGAATCTTCCATAGAAGGATGGACCGCGCTGGGTACTTCCAATTCGTATCTTTCAAGAACAACAGAAGCCTCCTACGGCAGCGGCTCCTATTCCCTGAAGCTGGCGCATCATTATGATACCTGGTATTCGCCCCAGTTTAATCTGTATCCCCTAATGAAAGCCATGGGACCCGGCACCTATGCCTTTACCGCAGATGTTATGGCTGACGGTTCATTTACAAGTTCAGATCGAACTTTTTTAATGATTCGTGGTGCATCCTCCGCTGATGAAAATTCTTTTATCAAACAAGACGGACAGACCGATAATTATTTTAAACGCATTAGTGAAGGCAATTTTATTAAGGCATCCCAATGGCACAGTTTTACCGGCAGCGTAAAAGTTCTTGCCTCCGACCTTACCCGGAACACCGGTAATTTTATGTTTTGTGTTGACGGAATTCCCGATGGCAATATCAACGTTTATATGGATAATGTCCGTATCTGGCGGTTAAGCGATGAAGGCATTACCAACGGTACTTTTTCTGAAGGTCTAATCGGCTGGCGTGCATGGGAAGGGGATAGCCGAAATCCTTCCTGCCTTACGATAGATTCTTCTCTGTTTGCAAATTATATCCGCGTTTCAAAATACAGTTCCATCGCTTGCAATGTAGATCAAATTTTTTCTTACTATGGACCTGGTAGATATACGCTTTCTTTTTCTATGCGTTTAGAGGAAGCTAATGAATATGAAAATCCGTTTATCTTTTATTTAACCAGCAATTTTTCACAATACCATCAGTGGATGCACCAACAAGTAATTACAC
>URTC01000285.1 GCA_900550765.1 uncultured Clostridia bacterium
TTAGTCCGTTCCTTGTTTTTAAAAAACACTTTCAGCAAAAAATAGATACCCACGCCAAGCGCGCCGCCCAAAGTATTGGTAATCACATCCGTAACATCCGTAGCACCGATAGCAAACGCATACTGCGAAACCTCAAAAAATATACTTAAAGCAAGCGGAGCCAGAAATACTGCCCATTTTTTTTGAAAGAAATGTGCCGCATAAATACCTGTGGGAATAAAAACAATAAAATTCCCAAATATATCGAACGTATCAAAATTCCCCGTAAACGCTTCATAGAACGGAATCCAATTCACGTTTCTATAAAAATATCGTTCTGAAACAAACAGCTGCAGGGGCGAAACATATTTAAACAGAATATTTTTAAAAATAAAATAGAGATAAAAAATAAAAGCGCTGTAAAACAAAATATTGACGATCTTCTTTTTCATATTTCTTCTTTCCTTTCGTTCTTTGTCCATAGGATAGCGCAGAATCCTCAACTTTTTATCAATTTTTTATAAACCTCAAAAAATTCTCAAGTCCCGCAAAAGCTCCTGCGTCCGAAAGTGACAGTTGATACGATTCAAAATAAATTTTTCTGCAGCACTTTTCTATTCCATCAAGGGCAGATAAAAAAGATTTTTCTTTTAGAAACAACAAAAAGACGGAATAACCGTCTTTTGTTTCAATCAATGTATTCGCTTTGTTTTTGCCTTCGGCAGCGGTAATTCCGGATACATTTCCTGAAACAGCCGAACCAAACACTCTCTGTTTTCCAAATTTTCTACCAGCAGCATTTCCTTCGCACCCTCATACGGCGCTTCGGCAGGCGCAGCAGGCAACAGTGCCTTTGCCGCATCCACCGGTTTTACCAGCAGTCTATCATCGCAAAGATACGCGGCAATTTTTCCTCTATAATAAAGAACATATTCCCCCATCATGCTCCGGTATGAAAGATCCTCCAGGTCAGACAGCTGTTCCAATACAAAACAAAGAAAGTCTTTTTGAACGGACATCGTTATTCTTCGATCGTAATTTTTTTGATTACCTGATCTTCAAAAGGCTTATCGGCATAACCACAGGGCGTCTGTGCGATCTCATCCAGCGTATCAAAGCCCTCAGTCATTCGGCCAAAGGCCGCATATTGCCCATCAAGATGAGGCGCATCAGCATGCATAATAAAAAATTGGGAACCGGCTGAATTCGGATCCATTGCCCGTGCCATGGAGATTACGCCGCGCACATGTTTAATAGGATTCTCTACTCCATTAGCTTTAAATTCACCTTTAATGCAGTATCCCGGGCCGCCGGTACCGGTACCGGTAGGATCTCCGCCCTGAATCATAAAGCCCGCGATTACCCGGTGAAAAATCACATCCTCATAAAAATCCTGCCGTGCAAGCTTTACAAAATTTTTTACCGTGAGCGGTGCCGCCTGCTCATCCAGCTCAAACACCATTTTTTTGCCGTTTTTCATTTCAATTGTTGCTTTCATTTTCAGTCTTCCTCCAGTTTTTTCACATCTTCAGGCTCATATTCTTCCTTGTTTCCGCCTTTTTTAGGCACCTTCAACACCTTTACTTCAGTATAGGGATATTCCCGCAGCTCGATCTGATCCCCGATATGTACCATAACCTTTACCTTTTCCGTCAGTACATTGACTTCCTGAATCCGTCCCTGCCCGTCTGCTGTACGGACTTCAGCATTGACCGGCGGCATCTTTTTATGCGCCTGCTCATAATAACTTTGCTCATATTTCAAGCAGCACATCAATCTGCCGCAGAGCCCGCTAATTATTGTAGGATTGAGGGAAAGTCCCAGATCCTTGGCCAAATTGATCGATACCGGCTGAAAACCGCCCAAAAACCGGCTGCAGCAGCAGGGCTGTCCGCAGGGGCCCAACCCGCCCAGCATTTTAGTCTCATCGCGCACGCCTACCTGACGCAGCTCAATTCGCGTATGAAAGGTAGAAGCCAGCTCTTTCACCAGTTCACGGAAATCTACACGGCCGTCAGAAGTAAAATAAAATATGGCTTTGGCGCAGTCAAACGTATATTCCACACGGATAAATTTCATATCCAATTTATAGCCTTCCGCTTTTTTATCCGCAATACTCAGCGCCCGCTTCTCTTTAGCGCGGTTTTCCTCCAGCTTCTTTTTATCCGCCGGGGTAGCGACCCGTATAATCTTTTTCAGCGGCGCTACGATCTGCTCCGGCGGCACATCCTTAGTACCTACCGTAACATTGCCGTATTCCACCCCCTGCGCCGTTTCTACAATAACGCCTTCCCCTGCATCTATCTGCATTTCGCAAGGATCAAAATAATACATTTTTCCCGTATTTCTAAACCGTACACCGATTACCTTTGCCATTTCACTCCGCCTTTCACCAACGCATATGCAAGTTCTTCTATAAGAAGCCCGCTATTGATATTTTTCTTTTTGGCCGCCGCAGCCTCCTCCAAGGCCTTGATCCGTTCCAGCGTCAGAATATCCGCTGTACTCTGCAGCTTTTCGAAGAGCTTTTGCTGCAGGATCTGCAGCAGCAATAAAAAACTGTCCTTTTCCTTTTCCAACACAGCCGCCGTCCGGGGTACCGTATACCCGCCCTCGATTCCGGTAACAAGCTCCCGGGCAAGATCATGCAGTCGGATCAGTTCTTCATCTGTTACCAGCCCGACAGCAGTACCGATATTGCCTCCGCATTCCC
>URTC01000286.1 GCA_900550765.1 uncultured Clostridia bacterium
ATAAGCTTTGACTGTACCAACGGCAAAAGCGCCGAGGGCCGGAATCATATGGGAATGCCGGATAATGCTAAGGTAAGGGAAAAATTACAGCAGCAAGGCAATGCTGATCAAAACACCCGCTGTTTTGTAACGCATTTCAGTCACAATATTCTTCAAACCCATGAGGAATTAGAGGCAGAAGCCCAAAAATATGGATTTAGGGTCGCCTATGACGGAATGCTATTAGAATTTTAAGAAATATCCATGATGAGGAGAAAAAAATAATGCAGTTGAATTTGCAGCCAAATGAAACGATTCTGCTGCACAATAACCGCGTGTACCGATGGGGAAATCATGAATTTTATACGGATGAGCTCTTGTTGACAAACTTTAATATGATTTACATCCGCAAGGGCTTTTTCGGCCGAACAAAAACCAAAAATATCCCCTGGACCAAATAAAAGTACAGAATGGGCAAGTTCAAGTTCGTATGGCAAAAAATTTTAGGGGGACGCCGCAGCTTCAAAGTTATTTCAAAAACACATCGGAATTCTTTTCTTTTCAAAGCCGGGGAAAAAAGCAGATATTAAAATGGGTAGGCACTCTTCATCAGTTATTAGATAATCCCGACGCCCAGACGGACGCTTTCGATCCTTCCGTACCGGGCTCCGCAGAAGAAGGCACAGCCAAAGCCCGAAAGCATCCCCTTACCGGAGATAGTTTCGGTGATTCTAAGGAAACGGTCCCACCGTATACCACAAAGAACTGCATCGGATGCATGGCTCCCCTATCCGGGCGTAAAGGACAAACCGTCCGCTGCGAATACTGCGATACCTATCAAATTCTATAACTTCTATAACGCCGCTTTTTAAGCTGCTGCGGCAAAATAGACCACCATACGAAAAAGCTTCTGCCTTCCTGCCTCAGGTATTTCCATTACCAGCAGCAGGGAATACACCGTCCCCCAAAGCACATGCAAACAGCCATGGACGTGCAATAGGAGCAAAACCTGCCCATTGGAACATGAAAGGTGGAGCTTCTTTGCTGGTATCTGCCGCCCTCAGCAGAAATGCTATTAAAAAAGTGCACATACTCGGCATTCGAGGGCTCTCTCTGCACGGCCATTGCCGCATAACTGACGGCACTGGCTCTATTGCCCAAATTATAATTTGCCACTCCGCACAAATAATACCACTCAGCGTCGCGCGTATTCAGCTGCTCCAGCAGCCTTAGTGCTTCTGCATGGCGGCCCATGCGAAGCATATCGCGGATGTTCTGATACCGGCTGTGCCCGTAAGCATTGCTATATCCCCCATAACCGCTGTAGCCGCCATAGGTGCCGTAGCCGCTTTCATAGGCACGCCCGTAATCAGCCTGATAATCAGCACCGCCGCCATTGCGCAGCGTATTATACGCTTCATTGATTTCCCGCATTTTCGCTTCGGCAGCTGCATCATTCGGGTGCAGATCAGGGTGATATTTTTTAGCCAGTTTTTTATATGCTTTTGAAATCTCGTCCTGTGTTGCCGTACGAGGCACGCCCAGAACCTGATAAGGATCTTTTGCCACTTATTTTCCTTCCTTCCGGAATCTGGTCCAGATACCGGAGAACAGAATATTTTCGATAATCCCCTTATTCTGAATTATATTCATTGTATCATAAATATCTGTACAGTCACTTAATAAAATTGTTAAAATTTGCTGAAAATCCTGCGAAGATACTTCTATCATCGGATTGTATCTGCATTTTTTAACATCTTTTTTTAAATCGACGCACGCATCCATAATATAGATCACCTTACCCAAACGAAAGCCGAATTCCGCCAATGCAGGGCAATCTCCTTCCACATCAAACAGCTGGGCCATCAAACGGCCAAAACAATTTGCAGGAATATCCGGATTATGCTCACCACTTGCTTCAATACGGGTAAGATCGTTTAAATACGCTTGGATGTGTGCAGTTTTTTGGGGATACTGCCGGTGAATTCTCTCTACTGTCTTTTGCAGGCTGTTTTTTGCAGTAAGCGCCTTGAGACTTCTATCATCCTTCCAGTCATCATCAAATTTAAAATACGAAAGCAGAAGGTTCATTTGCGCCGCATATTCAGTAAAGCGATTTGTGATAAAAGGATGGACTTTTATCGGATGTGCCACGCATTTTTCTGTATGCATTTCTTCCGGTAAACGGTAATATGCACTTAAAAACAGCGCCAAAAACGTCATATCAAAATTCAGGGTAAGCCGTCCCTTAAACCCCGCAAGGGCGGAAAGCTCACGGCAAAGTCCACAATAATAACCGCGATAGATCTCTTCCTCCTCCGGCGACAGCTCCTCCTTATTTGCAATTACAAAACCGAACATATATCCTCCACCTTCACAGGCTTGTCTATTTCCATAAAATCCACACCGACTCGGCAATCATAAGCCAGTATGTCAACACCGTTTTGCGCAGCTTTTTTCAACGCGGCAGCGAAGGCTGCATCAGAAGCGCGGTTGGGAGCAAAGCTGAAAACACCTTTCATCTGTGCTACAAAAAGAACACAGGCATCATAGCCCCGCTGTTTTGCACGGATCAGTCCTTGCAGATGTTTTCTTCCCCGCAGCGTAGGCGCATCAGGAAACATCGCAAGACCGGTTTTTTCAAGCGTAACGCCTTTTACCTCAACAAAACGCCTGAAATCAGAGCCTTCAATCAAAAAATCAAAGCGGGAAT
>URTC01000287.1 GCA_900550765.1 uncultured Clostridia bacterium
GGCGAGATAGCATGGTGTGTTTTTTTATTTCTTATTCTTATAAATTTTTACGTCGTCACCGTCATCATAGGGCGAGTCGTCATAATTGTCAAAATCTTCATTATCATAGCTATTATCTTCCGGAAAGCTTTGCTCGTCATCAGAAGGCTCGTCAAAAATATCGTCATCTACCTTTCGGTAAATACTTTTATTATTCTTTGCCGCGGCCCGATTCTTAAACAAGATCAGTAAGACGATACCGGTAGCAATTAAAATTAAAACGAGAATTCCGATCAAAATCCAAACAAAAGCCGGAATTCCTTTGTTTTCCTGGATCGGCGCTTCTGTTGCCGGAATGGTGGCCGTCGGCGGCGTAAGAATATCGTTGAACATTACATCATAGGAGGTTTTGAGCGTTGACGTTTCACCGTCCATTTTATACGTTAATACAAAACGCAGTTTGGTTCCGCTTTCTTTGATATTTACGGTAACATCTTGTGTGAATTTACTGTTGGTACCGTTGGAGGCGGCAGGAATAATCACATCAATATTCACCGGATCCATCAATTTGTTCTCTTCGGTAATTGTAATGTTTTGCAGCATGGAAGCCGTACCGTTTTCAATTAAAAGGGTAAACGTAACGTCACCGGCCTCCGTGATAACCTCCGGAGAGATGGAATCAATCGTAAACGATACGTCATTCGGCAATTTCAATGCATTTTCAGTTTTGGCCGAAACTTCCTTAGTTTCATCGGCGCCGCTATAGGAATAGGTTACCTTAAACTTGTAAAATCCACTGGTTGAAACGGGAATTTCATAAGAGCCGGAATAAGACTGTCCAGCCGCCAAAGTAAAAGGTCCGTATACGACTGCCGCATTAGCGGTATCCCCGTCATAAACATAAACATTGGTAAGGTCCAATTCCTGGCTGGGATTTTTGATCGTATAATTAAACTTATGCTTATCCCCCTTTGCCGCAACGGAGTAATTATCACAGGTAAGGGTGAGTTCGGGAACGACTTCATCTACAGTAATAGTGGTCTCTGTTCCCTCAGTTTTTCCGCTTTCGATGTAGGCATAGGTAACAACCGGTTTAGAAACGATGGTTTGATCAAGCTCAATTAAAATACTTTCCTCAATGGAATGCCCTACGGCTAAGGATTCATTACTGCGAGTATTGGAATAGATATAAGATTTCCCTAAAAGCTTTGTAATCTGATCATCTAAAATCGTAACATAGCTCAACGGAACGTTGCCGGTATTGATAACTTGGTATTTTAACTGAACAGCGCCGCCGGGAATCACAGAGGTCTTATCGATGTCTACATGAATAGAAACCGCCGGAGCTGCAGCTTTAATACTGATCTCACAGGAAGATTTTCGATCCGTCCCGGAAGCATCCTGCCAATTTAATTCAAAAACAATCGTTTTTCCTGCATCAATCGCACGAAATTGATGATTTTTCAGTGAATATGTCCAACTTCTGAGAGAAGGCTCTAAAGGAATATTTAATTCCGTAGTCTTTCCGCTGGAGGTATTGGTCAAGCTTACCAAAGTAATCTTTTCCCCGAACCCTGTTGCGGATTTTGATGTCAATATAAAGTCTACAGAAGCGGTATACGAGCCATCTTTATTAGGGATGATTATTTCACTGACACTGTCTCCGGGAGTTGCGGTCAAATAAAACGGATCGTTCTGCGCCAATATATTGAGGCAGGGAAGACAGCCTATAGCTAACATCAAGATCATGATGATGCATAAAAATTTCTTTTTCATATCATTCCTCCAAATATTACTGCTTTCATTCTATGATATTCGGTGCCAAAAGTCAAGTCAGGAATTACGATCAAAACGGCGCTTTGTAATTCGACAAAAGAAGACAAAAAAACTTCGAGATTGCATCTTGTTTTTTCTTAAAAAAATTGATACAATATGTTCATAATCCTGCAGGATATAGAAAAAAACATACTAAAAAGGAGGAAAAAATGAAAAAACTTATTACTTTACTGCTCTCTTTGGCCCTGTTTGTATCCGTTTTTACCGGTGTTTCCATCAGTGTTCTTGCTCAAGATGCCGGGACAGGCTACTTTTACAGCGGCTGCGAGGATATGGCTGTAGGAGCTACAGCATCCGGAGGCGGTAATACCTTAGGGAACTTTTTTATTATGACCAATGGGACCTTAGAAGTGGTAGATAATGTTTCCGGAAAAGTATTTTCAGGAAGCAAAGCCCTGAAATATACTACGGATGCAACCGAAACCTGGGTAGCTCCCGGTCTTTCAGCAGAAACCACTGCTGAAATCGTTGGCAGTACCCCCGGCAGATACATGATCAGTTATTATGTGTATGCAGAAAAATTTAATAATGATTCAACTGCCGGAAATACAAAAACTGTAAGCGGACAGTATCGCGGCGTTGCCAATAATCCTTATAAAGATTATGCAACCAATACCGCCGGCAGTATGATTACCATCGGTAAATGGGTGCATATCGTCGGATATTTTGATATTACGGCGGCAAATATTACTTCATCAGCAAAATTTACTTTGGATAAGACCAATCAAAGCACAATCTATCTTGATGATATTACAATAAAATTTGTGGATGATACTCTGTTTTTCAACAATGGTCTAGGAGATTTCGGGACGTAAGATTGGTCTGTTTTCAGTGCTTCAAACGGAAGTAT
>URTC01000288.1 GCA_900550765.1 uncultured Clostridia bacterium
CAGCAATTACTTTAACGGTATTGCTTGATTCGGTAAAAAGCGCTAATAAAGCCTTGAAAACGATTGAGGAGTATTGTGCGGGAAACCGTATTGATAATGGGGTATATGTCATTTTGGCAGATTTGAAGCCAGCAAAAGAGGCCGAGCAGGATGGTGACGAGGCGCTGATTGAGAGATTGGTGAAAGGAATTGCTGAATTGAACTCCCGTTGGGGCGACAAATTTTCGGTAATTGTGCGCGGCCGGGAAAAAAGCGGAAAAGAATATTTCGGCTGGGAGCGAAAGCGCGGCGCGCTTTTGCAGTTGGTACGCTATATTAGGGAAGGCGAGGAGAACTTCCGTATCTTTGAAAAGAAAGAATTGCTTGAAAATGTAAAATATATTTGTACGTTGGATGCGGATACGGTTCTGCCGCCGGATTGTGTGAAAAAATTGATGGGTGTCATTGCGCATCCGGCTAATAAACTTATTTTAAAAAATGGCCGCTATGCAGGCGGGTTCGGTCTGGTACAGCCGGGAGTAGGCAATGCACCCGGGAAACAGAGCATTTTTGCCGCTGCAATGGCGCCGGCCGGCGGCATTGATTCCTATAATTATTGCAGTGCTGAATTGTACAAGGATTTTTTTAAAAGCGGCAGCTTCTGCGGCAAGGGTATTTTTGATGTAGAGGGGTATGACCTTTTAGTAAGTGAGCGAATCCGTCCGAATACGGTGCTTTCTCATGATATATTGGAAGGAGAATTACTGCATACTCTTGTGGCGGATGATATAACAGTTCTGGATGAATTTCCTCAGGATCCGATGACGTATTTTAAACGTGCTGAGCGTTGGGTGCGAGGAGATTGGCAGCTTGCCGGATGGCTCTTCAGCGATCTGAGCGCTGTTTCCAAATGGAAGATTTTTTATAACCTGGTACAGTCTCTGTTTGCACCGGGAATTTTACTGCAGGCTTTTGCGGCTCCCTTTTTCGGTGTAACAGGATATTTGATTTGGCTGGGCTGTATTGTAGAACTGTTGATACCGGTCTTCTTTGTGTATATGGACGCTTTGCGGTTTGACCGTGAAAAATATGAGTTTTCTGACGGCCGCCAAAGCCGGCATAACAGCCTGAAAAGAGCGTTTTATGCGGGGATATTTTTACCGTTTGAAGCGTTTAACCATGTCAGCGCGGCAGGAAAGGCCTTGTGGCGCCGGATCATAAGTCATAAAAAAATTCTGCAGTGGACGACCTTTGCATCGTCTTTGGGAAGTAAGACTGTTGCAGGATATTATCGATTTATGATGCCCTCACTTGTTTTGGCTGGGATCTTTTATTTGGTGTGTCTTTATTGCGGTATTGGCATCGTTTCCGGGTTAGCGGTGACTGCGCTTTGGATGGCTGCGCCGTATCTTGCCTTTATCAGTGGGCAAAAGGTAACAAAAGAGCAGTATCGGCTGCTGCCGGATGAAGTCTTTTCCTTAAAGCTTCTCTCCATGCGTACGCTGCGCTTTTTTTATGAGGCCTTGGCAGATAACGGCTTTCTTATGCCGGATAATCTTCAGCTGAAGCCTTATAAGGGATATGCCAAGCGTACCTCGCCTACCAATATCGGCTTTGCCTTGCTCAGCGCCTGCTGCGGGTTGAAAATGGGGGCGTATTCGCCGTCTTTGTGTGCGGCAAATCTTGAAAAACAGATACGCGCGGTTTCACAGCTGCCTAAATATAAGGGACATTTATATAACTGGTATGATACCGATAAAAAAATACCGCTGACAGAATATGTGTCCAGTGTGGACAGCGGAAATTACTGTGCTTCACTGATTACTGTACAGGCTATGCTGGAACAGATCAAAGAGCGTTGGATCTTAGGAAAGAGCGAGTGCAGCGGTATCGGCGATTTGCTTTCTTCGGCGGTGGATGAGGCAGAAGAGGATTTTAAAATTCATTTAACGGAATATGCCAATGCTTTTTATAACAGTACCGGTAAAAGAGCTGCAGAAACGGCGCGGAATTTCTTAAACGACGGAACGCTTGGCAGCTGTGAGGCGGCAGAATATCCGGCGCAGCTTATTCGCTACTGGCTGGCGGACTATGACGGCTTAAGCTTTCCGCAGGAGATTTTTGAAGCGATCGAGCGGACGGGAGAATTCAATCTTAAACCTTTAAAGGATTTTTTAAATTCTTTTCCAATGCCGGTAAAGGATATTTTGGCTGTTAATGAAAATTTTGAAGAGAAGATTAACAGCTGCGTCTGGTCAGCCGGCAGGGAAAAGTATGCGGAATTGATCCGTCAGGTAAAGTCTGCATTCCGCAATATCTATCAATATGCTTTTGCGATTGAGCAAAAATGTGCAATGGTCTATCGCTTTACGGAACAGGCATTGGATGAGATCGATTTTGCCTGCTTGTTTAACAGTGAAAAGAAATTGCTTGCGATTGGTATCAACACTCGGGAAAATAAGCAAAGCGTCAATTGTTATGACATGCTTTGCTCTGAGGCCAGGCTTACCAGCCTTACGGCAATTGCACTGGGAAAGATTCCGGCAGAACATTGGTTCAAGCTGACTCGCCCATTTACAAGACTTTATGATCTTCCGCTTTGCCTTTCCTGGAGCGGTACCATGTTTGAATATTTGATGCCGGATATCTTTATTAAGCCTTCGGAAAATT
>URTC01000289.1 GCA_900550765.1 uncultured Clostridia bacterium
TCACTATTTCTACAATATGCGCATCATAAACGTAACCGCCGTTTACAATAGCTGATATATATCAGGCCACTGCGATAGGCGTTACCGTGGTGATGCTTTGACCAATCCCCGTCTGTATGGTATTTGTCGGCGTCCAGGTGATCTGTACAAGATAGCTGTATATCTCATATTTGGTAACCGAATTCACATAAGCGCTGGAAAGGCCATAGCCATCTACTAAAATTTTAGTAATTTCTGAATAAACCTCATTTCTGGGACGGCCAATTAAAGCAAAACACTGCGATATAATAGAATTGATTTCCGCATCGGTCAGCGTTTTTTCCGATTTTTCAGCACATTCCACCAATTGTGTACGAATAGACTTAAATACCAAATACGGCAAGCTGGTATCTTGCTCGGAAATCGCTCGTTCACTGTCATAAATCGTTTTTTGATCGCCCACAATGCCTACTTTTTCACCGGTAAGCTCAATATTTGTTTTATCCAAAAGACCTAAATTCGAAGCCCATTTTTTTATTTTTTCGATTCCCAGCCGATCCGCTACCTCATAAAAAAAGTAGTTGCAGGAATAATTGATAGCGCTGATCACGTTAATCGAACCATGGGTAGAACGGTAATGAGAATCCCGATACCAACCGCACATCGGACCGCGTTTATCACTTTCCCCCACATATTTACGGTATTCACCGTAATCATGAATTTCTTCATCGACTGTAATCACACCTTCTTCAAGCCCCGCCAGCGATACACAAAGCTTAAAAATAGATCCCGGGGTATCTGAGGCGCTGATCGCCTTATTAAACAACGGCTTACTCTCATCATTCACAATGGCATCATATTCTGCCTGAGAAATTCCTTGAGAGAACAAATTGGCATCATAATTCGGTTCACTTACTAAAGCCAGTACATCACCGGTATTAACATCCATTACCACCACCGCGCCGACCTTTGCAAACTGAACCTCTTTTCCGCCGCGTTCCTCTACCAGCTGCTGATACCGGGCTGTATCAGCATTGTAAATTTCATACTGTCGCTGATTAATTTCAGCAATATTCTGCCGCAGTGCTTCCTCTGCTACCCGCTGTAAGTAGATTTCAATCGTTAAATATACGTTATCTCCGCTTTTAGGGTGCACATAGGAAAGTTCACTTAAAATCCTGCCGCCATTGGTAACCTCCACCTCACGGGAACCTACGCGCGCCCCGCTGCTGCCGGTCAAATAAGCTTCCATTTCCTTTTCAATTCCAGAAATGCCTACCAAGCTCTCAATGTCATAGGAAAGTTCCTTATAATATTCAACATTATCTGCAGTAATTCGCCCCAAATAACCCACAACATGGCTGGCAACCGTTCCCTGCGGATAGACTCTAAGAGATTTTTCAGTAATATTAAAGCCCGCCAGTTCATAGCTGTAGCTTTCGATCGCAGTAGCCAAATCCAAACTGATATTTTTCAGTACCGTTATAGATTTTGACGCCCAGTACGATTGAATGCTGTCCTGCCAAATTCCCAGCACCTTAAAGGCCATGGTATCGTCCATATCTTCCGGAATACAGTAGCGCTCGCGCATTTCAATATACATCTGCTCACAGTTTTTAGCAAGGCCCTTGGTATCGGCAAAATAAAAATCGCTGCGCCAGGTTTTTTCACGCGTAGCAGCAACTGTACTGCTGACATTTCCCCAATCAAAAACATATTCGCCGTTCTCATTTTTGGTAATAGCAAAAGAAGGCTGGATATCCCGGCCGTATTTATTGATCAATTCTATTGCAAAAATAATAGAATCCGTATACATTTGCCGTTCGGATTTTAAATTATATTCTCTGTAAAATTCCAAATTATAGCTAACCTCATCCTGGGCAAGCGGAATCCCGTTGACATCCAAAACTTTTCCGCGGGTTCCCTCCACCTTAAGCGTACGCGTACGCTTAATATTCGATGCGGCTTTATATTCTGCGGCATTAATCAGCTGCAAATCTGCAAGAGAGCAGATAAGTACAACAAACGCCACCAAGAACGCCCCGATAATAATCAGGCTGCGACGCTCCATTCCCTGCTTATTTTCTTCTCCCTTGAAAAGCTTCATTTTTCACCGCCTAAAAAACATACTTATTGCGCTCTGTGGGATTTTCCTGCATAAAATTCAACGAATAGATCTTTTTTAGGATAAAATAATTCCCCGCAGAAATTATCGCTGTATAAAGTGCTGAAGGCAGTCCGTGCACAAAAGTCATAATAGAGGCACTTTCTGACAGCCGCATGATATAAAGCACAAAAATCAAAAGAAAATGCTTCACGCATACAGCAATAAACACCGAAAAAATATACAATACATAATGATTTTGTTTGATAATTTTGATCGCTATCTCAGCAAGGCCGGCCAATACAAGATAAATCCCCGTATTGATATATGTTCCCGCCTGCGTTGTAATATCCACTAAAAGCCCCGAATAAAGGCCGGCCAATACAGGAGGATACCATTTTTTTGAAAAAAATGCCAGTCCGACAAGATTCAGCATAATAAAATCTATTTTTGCCCCAAAAATTGCTAGGAGCGGGGAAAGAATAAGATGCGCAAAAAAAGAAATCACCGATAGAAGAATAATCACGAAAGTACGCATGGACTCATTCTCCC
>URTC01000290.1 GCA_900550765.1 uncultured Clostridia bacterium
TTACAGGTTTATTATATCATGCCAGTGATCTGAATTCAAGACTCTTCTCATCGACATTCCAAAAATCTATTTGTGAAATTAGCGGAATGGAAACTGAATGACCGGACGGAATATGACCGTGCGATGATTTCTGTTTTAAAACGAGTATGGCAACACTGCGAGGAATCTCCGTGACGGGCACAGAAAAACAACATTCGGGCAGACCGGTGAAAACAGGATAGTATGTCCACGGGAATCATAAGCATCGAATTGTGACCCTCACCATCCTGCTCAAAGAATTTGTGGGTGTATCCTCAATCCTGAAGGCTGTTGGACGGATGCAGGGCGTGCCACCTTATATCCCCCATAAAACACAGGAACGGAGATGATGTTTTGAAGAAAGAAAACAATAAAAAAATGAGAATAAAAGTATGCCGAAGAGGAAAACGAAAAATTGAAGCACTGTGCAGCAGCCTGCGAGCTGATCCAATCGGGATTTTTCAATTTACTGCATATGGCACCAATGTTTTCATAGACAGATCTGCTTCCGGCACACAGCAAACCAATAATATATCGGCACTTTCAATCATCCACTGATTTAAGCGAGTTCCTCTCCCCTATTTTCCATAGTATCGGCCATACTCCACCCTCTTATAAGTAAAATCTTTTTTCGTCATATTCTGCCCTCTGTAAGGCAAAACAAGCGTATACTCCAAATTTGCATCATAAAATGGAACCGTTCAACTGTTTCCGATACTGAAAAATTAGAATCCTTACCGACCGTTCCCAAACATTTGATTGCTGCGCAGATGCGAAATCATGAATCAATCCTTCCAGTTTTTCTGCTTTTTTTCTGATTCCCCTAATATTTTGCCGACAAACGCTACACTTACTCTTTTCATAATATCCCCTTAAACCAATACAAAACTTAATTATTGTAATAGCAAGACATTTAACGCTATACATTGGTAAAAACAGGACATTATTAGTAATGGTTTTTTAGTGTGTATGGCATATAATATCTTGTACAATAAAAGAGGAAAGGATTGTGTTGCAATTTATGTATACAGAAATATCAGAAAATTTCTTTGCGCAAAGACTTTCTGCCCTTCGATTGCAAAAGGGCGTATCCGCAAGAGAAATGAGCCTTGCTTTAGGACAAAACGAAAGTTATATTAATCGTATTGAAAACTTAAAAAGCTATCCTTCCATGCAGCTGTTCTTTTATATCTGTGAATACCTGGATATTATGCCCGATGAATTTTTTAATGCCGATCTGAAATATCCGCAGCAATTGAACAGTATTATAGAAGATTTGCAAAAACTCGATGCCGAGCAGTTAAATAATATCCACGCAATTATTAAAGAGCTGGTAAAATATAAATGACGGTAAAAATGCCGTCATTTATTTTTTATAGGGCTTTTGCGGGTGCTTTTTGTTTTCTTTTTAGCAAAAGAAACATGATGGCGCCTGAAAACAACAGAACACTGATCCACTGTGAGGTGGAAAGCCCCCATAAAAACCCCCGATATTCGTCCCCTCTTAAAAATTCCAGTCCAAAACGAATGATAGAATACAACAGTAAATATACTGCAAACAATTTTCCCTTCCCATACTGTTTTTGAAACAAATACAGCAAGAAAAAAAACAGACAGCCATTTAACACGGCCTCTAATAATTGTACGGGAAAACGGGCAATACCGTTTGCACTCTCCACAACGGCTACATGATACACAATACCGCTTTCAAAGGGAATTCCATAGCAGCATCCGCTTAAAAAGCATCCGATACGCCCAAAGAAATGAAAAAGAGGCACTGTTGATGCCATAATATCCGCATAAAGTGCTGCCGGCAGTTTTTTTATTTTTATATAAAGAAGCCCTGTCAGCATTCCCCCAAGTAAGCCCCCATAAAATACACTTCCGCCAAACAATATAAAAAATGTATAAAAGAATTTTCCAACCGAGTCAGCGGAAGCCAACAATCCCCAATAGGGTATCTGTGTAATACCATACAAAAAATGGCCGCCAAAAAATACGCCCCCGGCAACACAAAGCAGGAAGAGGATCATCTCGTTATCATCTCCCTGTTTCTTTTTGACCATACGGCAGGCGTAAAGTCCCGCAGCCAAAATACCAATGATCGCTACGATCTGATAGGCGCTGAATTCTTTTCCGAAAATACTAAAATTCTGAATCATATTCAAAAAATAAAATACGCAATATAAAATTGCGCATTTTACACATTCATTAATTAGCCATTATGCAAATGCACCAAGCCCTGCCAGCAAACTGCCTGCACAAATAACACAAATAACACCAAGAGCGCCGATGCAGGTTCCGATAATTCCTAATACAAGACCGGCAGTTGCCATACCATTTGCCTGAATTTTACGCGCTTTTACACCGAACACAATACCTAAAATAGCCAAAACAAATGTAAAATACTGAACGACCGGGATATAGGATCCAATAATACCCAGGATACCGCAAACAAGCGCGGCAATCGCTAAGCCTTTATTATCCGGCGCACCGTTCATATTGTTGTTCTGCTGGGGCGGCTGGTTAAAATTCTGATTTTCCATGACTGAATTCCTCCTACACAAATTATTTATGATACCTTTATCATTTTACTTT
>URTC01000291.1 GCA_900550765.1 uncultured Clostridia bacterium
ACCAGACCGTACTGGTTGCCGGCAGCTACCAGCTCATCCAGCGCAGCGGTGACCACACCCTTTGTGCCGTAGCTGCCGTCGTCGGTCATGATGCGCAGCTCGTCGCTGCAGGCGTTGAACTCGTCCTCAAGGATCAGCAGATCCTTATTGCGGAAGCCGATCACGCTGTGCACCACACAGCCCTGCTCGTGCAGTTCACGGGCAATGGGCAGCGCGCTGGCGCAGCCTACGCCGCCGCCCACGATACAGACACTTTTCAGTCCCTCCACCTGCGTAGGTTTTCCCAAAGGACCTACAAAGTCCTGAATGGAATCGCCTTCCTTCTTCATATTCAGCTTTGCGGTCGTCGCTCCAACAATTTGAAAAATGATATCCACAAGCCCCTTTTCCCGATCATACCCGGCAACCGTTAGAGGAATCCGCTCGCCGTCGGCATCCACGCGCAGAATAACAAACTGCCCCGGTTCAGCCTTTTTTGCTACCAGCGGTGCTTCAATACGCATCATTGTCACCGTGGGGTTCAGGATCTTTTTTTCAACAATTTTATACATATTTCCATCCTTTCTCCCGCAAAGCAGGAAAAGGCTCCGGGTATTTCCCCCGAAGCCATTATTAAAAAATTACCGCAGTTTAAAAGTCAACCTCTGTACCATAATAGGTGCATTTTAAAAGCTGCGCCATAACCTCGGGGGTAATCGCCCTGGGGTTAGAACCCGTGCAGGCATCGCCTACAGCGTTGACTGCAATTTCATCAACTTTAGCAAGGAATTCTTTCTCATCCACACCAAACTCCTGCAGCGTATGCGGAATATCCATAGCCGTATTCATATCATCGATCAAACTGCAAAGATTCTCTATCAGCGCCTTTTCGCTATTGCCGGCAAGGCCGAGCATTCTGGCAATTTCCGCATACCGTGCACTGGCCTTAGCTTCATGTGCGTTATATTTGATAACAAACGGAAGATAAATCGCATTTGCACAACCATGCGGAATATGCTGGTTTGCCATTGCGCCTTCATGGAAAGCCGCGCCGGTCTTATGCGCCATAGAATGCACAATCCCCAGCAATGCGTTGGAGAATGCCATTCCCGCAAGGCACTGTGCATCATGCATCTGTGCTCTGGACTCTTTATTTCCCTTATAGGAAGAAGGCAAATAGGCTGTAACCATTTCAATAGCCTTAATAGCCAAAGCATCGGTATAGCTGGAAGCTACCGTAGAAACATAGGCCTCAATCGCATGCGTAAGCGCATCCATACCGGTATGGGCAACCAGCTTTTTGGGCATCGTCTGTGCAAGCTCAGGATCCACAATAGCAACATCAGGCGTGATATTAAAGTCAGCCAAAGGATATTTGATGCCTTTTGCATAATCGGTAATTACGCTGAAAGCCGTAACCTCTGTTGCCGTTCCCGATGTAGAAGAAATCGCACAGAACTTTGCCTTTGTTCTAAGCATAGGAAAATTAAAAGGAACACACAAAGAATCAAAGGTTGTTTCAGGATACTCATAAAATGCCCACATGGCTTTTGCCGCGTCAATCGGGGAACCGCCGCCGATAGCAACAATCCAATCGGGCTGGAATTCACGCATGACCTCGGCGCCTTTCATAACGGTTTCTACCGATGGATCCGGTTCAACGCCCTCAAACAGTTTAACTTCCATACCGGCCTCTTTCAGATACCCGATCGCCTTATCAAGGAAGCCGAATTTTTTCATTGAGCCGCCGCCTACTACAACAATTGCTTTTTTTCCGCTAAGCGTTTTCAAATTCTCCATAGCGTTTTCGCCAAAGTAGATGTCTCTTGGAAGTGTAAATCTTGCCATAGTTTTGTTCCTCCGTTTTTCATTGATTATTTTAGTAATTATTTTTCCAATTACTGTAAGTATTATACACCTTATTTTTTATTTTGTAAATACACTATAATTACATAACACTATATCGATAAATACATATCGATAGTTATTTCAACACAGATATTGCATCGCTGATTGTCTTTTCATAGGCCTCTTTTCCGTACTTATCCACTTCTGCTTTGTTCTTTTCTCCATGGGTCAGGCATCCGGCACCGCCGATACAGCCGCCGATACAGGCCATTCCCTCGATAAAGTTTCCGTCGGCTCTGCCTTTGGCAGCTTTCAAAAGTGCCACCTTACATTGCTCAATACCATCGCAGGCAATAGGCTTTAAGGTAAAATTTTCAAGCTTATGCTCCTTCAGCCCTTGCGCAACTGCGTCGGAAAGCCCTCCGCTGCGGGCAAATATCCGCCCAAAATAAGATGCATTATCCAGCATGCTTTCTGCCAGAGAGGTAATATCGATATCACGGCTGTCAAACAGCGCCTGGAGTTCCTCAAAGGTAATTACGCTGTCGATATACGGCCGCACAGATTCTTTTTGAAATTCCATTTTTTTTGCCGTACACGGACCGATGAAAACAACTTTTGCATTTTCTGTGGTTTCCTGAATATACTTTGCAATCGTAGCCATAGGAGAAAGATTGTGTGAAACATGCATTTTCAACTGAGGAAACTGCTTTTCAATATAATCCACAAAGGCCGGACAGCAGGAGCTTGTTAAAAAGCCCTTTTGTGCAAGTTCGGC
>URTC01000292.1 GCA_900550765.1 uncultured Clostridia bacterium
GTAAAACGGAGAGAGCATCAGCTATGATGCGATCGGAAACTTTTGTGATAAAGGAGCAGAAAATGATGGAGATTATGATTTCGAATCCCGGAGAGTTGGCAGTTAAAAATGTACAATATCCTAATGCAGCGGAGTATTATTGTCTGCTTCCGTACGAAACGGAAACGGTCAGTGGTGTGATGTTGGCGATGGGAGGTAGGGCAAGTGTGCCTCCGGCTGCGGTGCCGCTGGAATGCAGAGGGCGTTATAAAATTTATATTGCACTTTTCAGTGGATTTTATCAGATGCCGGAGGTACGAATTAAATTGGATCATGAGCAGTCTTTTCAAAAACTGAGTCTGCGGCGTACCAATCATGAAGAATTTTATGACAGCGCCGTCAGCATCTATGAAGTATTTTGGAAGGAGGCTGATTTGAATGGAAATTCTTTGGTTTTTGACGGAAGCTTGTTATCGGGAGAGCTTCCCTCTGCCATTGCCTATATTCGGCTGGAGGAGAGTAATAGCCGGCAGGTACCGCAAAAACAGCCGGTACCCGTGGCTATTACGGCAGATGGATGGGGGGCATTTGGGTATTGTCCCCATCAAAAATCAGAGGATTTGTTAGTTAATTTTGAACAGATTCCTCGTGACCTGAATATAAAACTGCTATTTTGGGGGAATGGGGTTGGAGATTGGTGTAATTATCCTACGAAAATAGGAAATTATTTTTCAAAGTATACATCGCCAATAGATATCCGTGCGGATGATATGAATATTTTACAGAGAAATGCACAAATTTGGCAGAAACAATCCTGGGATAGTATGGCAATTGTGCGAGAGTATGCCCGGCAGCGGGGATGGGAGTTTCATGTATATATTCGCATGCAGGGGTTTGGTGTTTTGTATCCCAAAGGTATGCTGGTGCAGTCTGATTTCTTTGCGGCTCATCCGGAATATTACTGCCGTGATAAGCAGGGGGTGCCTGTTTGTAAATTGAGTTATGCGTATCCGGCCGTGCAGGAGCATATGCTGGCGCTGATTGAGGAAATTTTAACCTATCAGCCGGATGGCATCTGTTTGAATTTTACCCGCGGACTTCCCATGGTGCTGTATGAGGATGTTTTGGTTGAACAATATCAGGCGCTTTATCATGAAGACCCACGGCAGCTGCCGGAAGATGAACCGCGCTGGCTTGCCTTGCAAAAGGATACGGTTACGGCGTTTATACAAAAAGTAAAAAAGGTATTGAATGGCCGGCGCCTTTCCGTAATGGTGCCGGGAAACCCGCAGGATGCTGAAAAGTATGCGCTGGATATTCCGCGTTGGGTGAAAGATGGTTATATTGACGATTTGGTGGTGGCGGGAACCCGATACAATGTGCATGATGTTCATGTGGATGACCCGACGGCGTTGGATTTTGATGCCTATGCTTCCCTGGAAGGGCGCAGTAAGATTCGCCTGATGCCGCTTTTATATCCATGGGGATTTGCAGAAAACCGCCTTGGGGATTGGCTGCGTATTTATAAGCATGCGGCTGAAAACGGGGCGGATTTCCTCGGATTTTGGGATGCGGAAATCAATCCGCCGCTGCGGCTGCCCAAACTTGAAATTTTAAATGACATAGAGCGCTTTGAAAAGGAAAATCCGCTTATCTATCGGAAAATTCCGCTGAAAACGTTCCAGGGATTCCGTGCAGATCGGTATCATTATTTTGAACAGATTTAAAGCGAATACTGCTTCATACCGTAAGTGCTTAAAAAAAGCCATCCCCCATAGGGATGGCTTTTAAAATATAGGAATATTAAATTTCCGGAATAACAACTTCCACTTCTTTGCCGGCTTCGGCGGATTTTACAATCGCATCCAAAATAGCCTGGTTCCGAATAATTTGGCTGGAAGGTACGGGGGAGCTTCCGTTGTTCTTGATGGCGTCAAGGAATGAGCGAATCTTGTTGTAGAAGTTATCATGGTCATTGGTCTTTTCCGGAATTTTGGTTTCGGTTCTTTCACCGGCAACATCATGGTACAGCGTCATCGGGCCGCCGATGGAACCGTTCCAGCATTCGGTTGAAGGAATGCGCAGACCGCCCTCGGTACCGAGAATCAGCGTATCGCCTGCGGTATCCATATGCATGGCCCAGGAAATTCGGAAATCAAGAACAATGTCGCCCTCTAAGCGGATAAAGGCCGCGGCGAAATCGTCAACCTCAAATTTATCGGCATATTCCTTGCAGGGCATGTATTTGGGATTTTGGCCGAAATAGGCGCTCTTGTAGCCGGAAACAGTAAGAGGCTTGGGGTAGCCGATGGCGTTAAGCACCATATCCAGCGAATAGCAGCCGATATCTGCTAAGGCGCCGATACCGGCGGTTTTATCCTCAATAAAGCTGGTTCCAAACGGTGTGGGGATGCCGCGTCTGCGTCCGCCGCCGGTTTGAATGTAATAGATCTTACCTAAAACGCCGGACTCGACTACGCGCTTTACCATTTTCATATTTTCGTCAAAGCGGGGCTGGAAGCCGATGGAAAGAATCTTTCCGCTCTTCTTCTCGGCCCGGCAGATATCTGCGGCTTCTTCAATGGTAACGCAGATCGGAAGAGCGTCGTGTAGGGAAA
>URTC01000293.1 GCA_900550765.1 uncultured Clostridia bacterium
TCATGTGAACAGACCCTTTGCCAAAGGCGGATATGAGGCTGAGGAGCACCCTCTGATAGGCGTAGCAAGAGTGTTAAATGGCGTTCGGGAACTGCAGGCGCAGGTTCCGGAGGTACCGTTGATTTCCTCGGCACTTTCTTATTTGGGGGCGGCGGCGCCTCATGTAGCGGCGGCATATATTAAGGAACAAGGCTTTGCCTTTGCCGGTTTTGGACGCATGATATTTGCTAACCCTGCGTTTGCCAATCAAATTCTCAAAGAAGGAAAGCTGGATGCTTCGCAATGCTGTATCGCTTGTTCAAAATGCACGGAGCTGATGCGCGGGGGAAGTACGCCGGGCTGTGTGATACGGGATAAAGTTTATACGGAGTTATACAAGGAGTTTTTGCAAAAAAATAAATAGAAGGGATTTTGTATGTTTCAAACTTGGCTGAAAAATCACCGCCTGCAGGATTTTGATTTTTCTGCGCCGCTGCTGCCGGTGGCTTGCGAACGCTCAGTTTGGCAGGCGGTTTATGACGCAGAACTTGTAAAAAGCGCCGAACGATATCTTGCTTTTGATTGGCCCGTTATTAAAGCGACTGATTTTATGGCCTTTAAAGGCGAGGGGAATCGGATCAAGCAGGAAAATCCGCATTTTTTACGGCGGCAGGCGCTGGGACTTTTGGTACTGGCGGAAACGCTGGAATATAAAGGCCGTTTCCTTCCGGATATTGTGAACGGTTTGTTTGCCGTTTGTGAAGAAACCTATTGGGGCCTTTCGGCACACTGGCCTACGGAAACGCCGGGGAATATTCCCGATGTACAGGAGCCATATATTGATTTATTTGCCGCGGAAACGGCTGCGATGCTGGCTTGGGCGGAGTATATGCTTTATGACGCACTGCGGAATTTTTGCCCTGAGATGATTGAACGCATCGAATATGAGTTGGAACGGCGCACGATAAAGCCGTATCTTTCGCACCGGGATTTTTGGTGGATGGGCTATCACCGTACGGGAATCAATAACTGGAACCCTTGGATTTTATCGAACGTTCTTTCCGTATTTTTGCTGGTGGAAAAAAAGCGGTATCGGCTGGATAAGGCGATAGAAAAAATGTTTTTGGAAATCCAATACTTTTATGATTCCTACGCTCCGGACGGCGGGTGTGATGAGGGAGCCAATTACTGGACGGTAGCCGGCGCCTCGTTGTTTGAATTTGTTGATCAGCTTTATACGGCAACCGGTGGGAAGATAAACTTTTTTACTGATGAAAAAATTCAGAACATGGGGCGGTTTGCCTATCATATTTATATCGGCAACGGATACTTTGTCAATTATGCCGATGGTCCGGCGAGGATGGCGCCGGCAGCGTTTTCAGTTATTTATCATTTGGGAAAGCGCATCGGTGACGAGCGGCTGATGTGCCTGGCAAAAGAAGTTTTGGTGGAAAACACGCAGCGGCAGCTTTCTGATATTGATGACATTTTTCGGCAGAATGTAACGGAATGTCTTTTAAAAGGCGAAGTGCGAAGAAGCGTTGCAGAAGAGGCGTTGGAAACAGATAAAACATATCTGAATATCGGTGAAAAGCTGCGCCGCGGGCTGTATGCCTGTCTTTATCGAAGAACTGTATTGGAAAGCCCGGATTTTGTGCCCGAGCAGGAATATCTTCTGCCGGATCTTCAGGTTGCTGTTAAGCGCAGAGGCCGATGGATAGTATCGGCAAAGGGGGGACATAACATAATGACGTAGGCAATTTTATTGCGTATTTTGACAAAAAACCGGTTTTGATTGACGCCGGCGTAGGCGTATATACACGCAAGACCTTTTCTGCCCAGCGATATGAAATTTGGTCTATGCAGTCTTGCTGGCATAATTGCCCCGAAGTAAACGGTGCGGCACAGTGTGCGGGTAAGACGTATGCCGCCGGAAATTTCAGCTTGGAAGATGGCGGGATCGGTGTTGCGTTTGCCGGTGCCTATCCCAAGGCGGCGGGAATTGTTCAGCTGAAACGCAGGATCATTCCCACGGAAGAGGAGATAACCATTCAAGATACTTATAGGTTTGAAGCAGAGAAAAATCAGATAACAGAGCATCTGCTTACACCGCTGCCGGCGGTGCTTGAAAGCGGTGTGTTTGTACTGGAAGGCGGATATATTGTATCGGCAGAAGGTCCTGCGGATATTGCGCTATCGGTAGATGAAAAAGATATCAGCTATGATGCAAACTTTATAAACAGCTGGAAGACGGATAAACTTTTCAGATTGAATTTTAGCTTTTCAGCGGAAAAGAATACAGAAATTACAATTGTTTTAAGGAGGAAGTTATGAAAACAGCAATCATTACAGGCTGTGCCGGCGGAATCGGTGCGGCAACAGTCAAAAAGTTTTTATCCTGCGGTTGGTTTGTCGTGGGCATGGATGTGGTAGAGGATTCCGTTGCGCAAACGGTTTTAGGAACACCGGCAAATTTTGAGTACCTGCGCGGGGATTTAAGCAGCAATGCGGACAGAAATGCCCTGATCGCCTTAGCAATAGAAGGCGGGCGAACAATCGATGCACTTGTAAATGTGGCAGGGGTAGCGCCGAAGGTTCGCT
>URTC01000294.1 GCA_900550765.1 uncultured Clostridia bacterium
GCCAACATGGAAAGGATAAGCAGCAGAAATGTTTAAAAAGAAAAAGCCGCGTAAATTTTTTTGGAGCAGCCGATCAGCAGATAGGCCGAAACGATAAATAAAAGCAAGCCGAGAAACTGCCAGGCAGAAATCCTTTCATCAAACAGAAAGATTCCGGCGATACACGGTACAAAAATTCCGGCGGTGCCAAACAGCCCGCAGAGGATCATGGTTCCGCTTTTCAGTGCTGTCAGACTCGCGTAGGTAGAAAGCGAGAGCGAAATAGCCATCATCAGTGCATACAATGCTGTAGGCAGAGTAAAGGCAGGACTTTGCCCCATAGAAAAGGTAAAAAGCACTGCGGTCAGCGCTAAAGCAGCGGAAACCGCCTGCCGAAAGCTAAGATATTTTAAAAACATTGTGTTGTTGGCAATTGCGTTGCTGCACACCTTATTGAATAGGTTTTGTACTATTTTAAACAGTAAGATAATGGCAATATAAATCATGATTTTTCTGCCTTTGTTGTGTTGCGAATTACAAGCCGGCTTTGTACGGAAATATGCTGTACGGCACTGTAGCTGCTATGGATTCTGCTAAGTAAGATCGATACCGCGATGCGGCAGATCTCTTCAATATCGGTTTTAATGGTAGTAAGCGGCACCGAGCTGTAGCGGGAATAGGGAATATCGTTGATGCCGATGATTTGAAAATCCCGCGGTATCTGTTTTCCTTTTGCGGTAAGTGATCGGATTAGCCCCAAAGCGATTTCATCATAGGCACAGAGGATTCCCTGCGGCGCCTCCGGCATAGTGAAAAGATGGTCGGCACATTCATAGCCGGCCTCCTCAAAGCGGAAGCGGCTGATAAAGCATTTTCCGGAAAGACCAAGCTTTTGGGTAAGAGAAACAAAGGCGGATTCCTTTGTTTTGGTGAGGGATTCTCCTGCAAACAGAATATCTGTGCAGTTTAAGGAAGCAAGGTGCAGCAGTGCTTCCTGCATTCCGGCGGAATAATCGGCAAATACGGAATCAAGTTCGGTGCTCCCTTTAAAAAGCTGTACCGCGGGAATCGGAAACGCTGTTTTTTCGCAGGAGTTCAAAAAGATGATACCGTCAAAAGAACTATTGCCGATAAGGGCATTTTCGGTAATTCTTGCAGTATTTAATGCATCAAAGCCCGAGAGAATGATTTCCGCAATACCGCCGTGCTCTGCAATGCGGCGGCAGAGGCAGGAGCAAACGGCGGAGTAATAAATACTTATGATTTCAGGGCACACGATAAGAATGTGCGGGGCGCTGAAACGTTTGTATTCTTGGGCAGTTTTCTGACGCTTGGCGTAATATCCCTGTTCCCGTGCGATTTTCCGGATCTCTTTTGTTTTTTGGGGGGAAATCTCCCTGCTGTCGGAAAGCGCTTTGGAAACCGTGGATACCGACACCCCCGCAAGTTCGGCAATTTTTTTTAAGGTCATGATTTTACGAAAAATTTTCTCTCCAATTGTTTTTTTATTGTGGAAGGTACAGTAATAGTATAGTGGAAATAAAGATAGAAAGTCAAACGATAAAAAGCGAAATATTTTCGTTTTGGATGGTAAAAAGGTGCGCTGTACTCCTGCCGGTACGCATTAAAGGAGGAGTTCTGTTTTTTTGAAGTATGCGCAATTACGTTGACATGTGTGGTAAAATGTTGTATTATATGAATATATGACCGAAAATTTGTACGCAACGGCCGATTTATGGTTTTTAAGGGGGAGTAGAATGTTTGCGGTAGAAAGGCAGGAGATTATTTGCCGGATCCTTCTGCAGAGGGGCTCGGTTTCTCTGGGTGAATTGACCAAAAAATTTGCGGTTTCGGTAGAGACTGTACGCAGAGACCTGCAACTGTTGGAAAAGCGGGGAAAGCTGCATAGAATTCATGGCGGAGCTGTGGCTTGTACGGGCGTAAAAGAGCAAAAGACACTTTCTGCCCGTATGGATGAATACGAAAAAGAAAAAAAGGAGTTGGCCTCGTATGCCTGTGCCCTTGTAAAGGAAGGGGATTTTATTGCCGTTGACGGCGGCAGTACGGCGCTGCAGTTTTGCTGTGCTCTTGCCGAGAGCTTCAGCAGCCTTACGGTAATCGTACACAGTACTGACGCCTTTGATATGCTTAAACAGAACAACGGGTTTCAGTTGATTCTTGCCGGCGGCAGGTATAACCGGGAGGAGCGATCGTTTGTTGGGAGCAGTACGGTAGAGATGATTCGGAAATATCATGCTTCCAAGTGCTTTCTTGCGCCGGATGCGGTTTCTCTTACCTATGGCCTTACGGTGTATCAAGATGCACTTGCCGAAGTGGAACGGGCATATATCGGGATTGCCGATCAGACTGTGGTACTTGCAAACCATCAAAAATTTGAACAGAATGCCTTTTTGCGGGTTACGGAGGCAAAAGAGTCCTTTCTCTATGTAACGGATTCTGGCCTGCCTGAGGTGATCCGGCAGGCGTATCGGGAGCGGGGGATTGACCTCATCACAAAGCGGTAAGCGCGCAGGGAGGAAACGATGAAGCAGTTGACCGGTGCCGTAGCGAAAAGAAGGAT
>URTC01000295.1 GCA_900550765.1 uncultured Clostridia bacterium
ATTATCACATATTTGTCAACAATTTATCATAAATATATTGTTTGTTTTACACGGAATCATCCTGATGAATTCTGGCCTCAGCAATACAAAAATGCCCCTTTCAAACGCATCCAAAATCCTATGCTCTAAAAAAACACATAAGGCAAACGATGCAAAAGAGGGTAGCATTCTACTTAAAAAGAATATAATGAAGCACCGCGCTAACAAAAACAACGATTAAACTAACAGACAAAATAACCCCGCTTTGCAGCAGCATCGCCAGCATAATGCCAAACAAGCCTGCAATAATAATCGTATTTACAATAATAATAGCAACCGACGGCACATTTCTTTTGGGTTTCTTCAATAAACGCAGCCGCTGCTGCCTTGCCTGCTCCTCCAATTCTTCTTCGGTCAATATTTCATTTTCTTCTTTTGTTTCATCAACAATAATGACCTTTTTATTATCCATATTACGATTCTCCTAACAGCGTTTGGATTCTGCTATATATTTTTCGATGGGTTTCTTCCTTGCTGCTTTCCACATTCATCACACAAATACGTTCCGGATATCTCCGGGCCGCTTCCTCAAAACCGTTTTGTACCCGCTGAAAGAACTGATCTCCCGCCTGCTCCATCCGATCACCGCTCTCTCTTCCTCCTTTACGGCGAAACGCCTCCTTAGGCGAAAGCGACAACAGCAGCGTAATATCAGGATATCGTCCGTTGACAGCAAAAGCATTTAAAGATTCTACCATCGAAGTCTCTATCCCGCGACCATGCGCTTGATATGCATACGTGGAATCAATAAAACGGTCAAGAATAACGATTGTTCCCTTATCCAACGCCGGCAGAATGATCTGCTGCATATGCTGCGCTCTGGCCGCTTCATACAAAAGCAGCTCGCGCACCGGAGAAAGCTCCCGATTTTCCGCATCCAACAAAATCTCCCTGATCTTTTCCCCGATTCTGCAGCCTCCCGGTTCCCGGGAAACCAAAACATCCCTACCCTCTTTTTTCAGTTTTTCAGCCAAAAGGCGGATCTGTGTGCTTTTACCGCAGCCATCAGTCCCTTCAAAAGAAATAAGAAACCCTTTCATCATTCAAACTCCGTACATCATAATTCTATAATTATTGTACCCGTTTTTTTATTTTTTTGCAACATGATAATATTTCGCTTGCGTAAATCGGCATTTTTGTATACAATAGTTATGGTAATGCGTCTGTAGCTCAGTGGATAGAGCACCAGACTCCGACTCTGGGTGTCGTAGGTTCAACTCCTATCAGGCGCACCACGCCGGAGCAAGCTTTTATATCGCTTGCTCCAATTTTTTAGTATATTACACCCGCTCTTTTGGAATGCTAAATATTTTTCCTTGACAATCCAGTCTGCCGCTGATAGAATTTAAGAATATTCTAAAATGGCAACCGTTAAAAGAAAGAGGATTGTTTTCGGCATGGATTTGAAGAAAAAAACAGCAATTCGCCCTTTAAAAGCACTCTCCATTCTATTCATAGCTTTCTTTTCCTTATTTCTTTCCTTTGGTACAGAACTATATCTCGTTTTTACAAACAGGCGTACAAGCGTTAACGACTATGCCAGTTTTATTGACCTTATCCATTATTTCAGTATCAAACACCTCTGCATTCTTTTCTTTTTTTTCACTTTGCTGTCCCTTATAATTTTTATGTTTGGTCGGCAAATCAGTACAATTTCTTACCGATTCCGCTGGCTGATTGGGCTTTTCCTAATAGGTATAGCGGTGATCTTTGAAATCAGCGGCTCCTCAATCGGTATCTGGCAAGAGCACTTTACCGATCCCGCCCTTGTTTCCGACGGCGTCCTTTTAGGTGTAAACCGTGGGGTCCGTTCAGATGAATGGGCCGTACATACGCCTTTAACCTTTGCACAGTATTACTCTGATTTTTCCGTTTTCAATAATGTTCTGCGCAATGGCAGCAGTACTGATATGTACATGGTATACGGACAACCTGTTATGGATTGGTCCATAATTTTCAGACCTTTTCAAATTGGATATCTGTTTTTAAGCCCAGCGCGCGGTTTATCTTTTTACTGGACCGGCAAATTGGTAATGCTTTTTTTAATTTCTTTCGAGTTCGGTATGCTCATTACAAAAAAAAGCAAGCCTCTCGCCTTCACCTATGCTGTTATGATGCTTTTTGCACCAGTCGTACAAAGGTGGTTTGGCACAGTATTTTTTCCGGAGATCCTCATTTACGGCCAAAGTATAGTATTGCTTGTATCGCTTTATATGCAAACAAAGCAATATAAAATCCGTATTCTTTGCGGACTCGGTTTTATACTCTGCGGCGGTGCATATTTATTGGTTATATATCCGGCATGGCAAATTCCCTTTTTCTACATTTTTGCCGCTTTAGCAGTTTGGGTTATCATAACAAAATACAAAGATTGTACTTTTTGCCTAAAAAAGGACCTCCCGATCCTCCTCGGCAGCGTCATTCTGCTTGGAGCTGCAATTTCAGTGATACTATTCCGCTCGTGGGAAACTGTTAAAGCGGTAATGAACAGTGTTTATCCCGGC
>URTC01000296.1 GCA_900550765.1 uncultured Clostridia bacterium
AGAACGACACGATTGTTTTAAGCGTTGCTTCCGAAGGCGGACTGACCGTTCAGGGGACGATGGAGGGATGTTTTGAAATTCGTACAAAGGGGGCAACCGCAGGTTTTGTTCCCGCCCGGGCGGTGATCGATGGCGATACGATTGTTGTTTCGGGAATCGAAGAACCGGTACAGGTACGCTATTGCTTTACAAGCTTTCCCCGCCCCGCGATATTTGACGGCCGCGGCCTGCCCCTTGACCAGTATGTTTCTCCCGTGCTTGCCTGATTTCGGAAGCAATACGGAAAATTCAAACAGCAGCGGCGCAGCCGCTGCTGTCAGCGTTTGTGTTTTTTTGTTTGGCGCGGCGCAAATCTTCGCATGTATCTGCTGGGAGTTCTCTTTGCATGCGCGGCGTTGAAAACACCGGTTTTAGTGAATTTTTCGGATGCTTTTTACAATAGCGTCTGTCCGTTGATCTCTAGCCGGAAATTTAAGCCTAATTTTTCGGCAGCCTTACGGCAAAGGATCATGCGGCCCAAAAAGATTTCAAAATAATCCATAATGCTGCTGTACTTTGTTTCAATTTTTAGGTATAAGGTGATCGTTGTTTTATCTTCGCTGATTTTCAGAGAGGACTCCCTTACCGAAAAGTTGACGCGGTCATGGATGTCAAAGGTAGCGATATCCGTATTGCGTACGCGGCTGCGGCGAACGTCGGATTTATCTGCCAGAATCAGAGCTGCAGAAACCTCGTCCACCGGAACCCCGGTGCCTTCGTCGTGATTTCCGATCGCCGTAATGACCGTAGCCACATCCTCGGCGTCCATGTCCATGTGGTCTAAAATCCGAAAGGCCATAACCGCGCCGCTTTGGGAGTGTTCCACCCGGTTGACCAGATTGCCGATATCGTGCAGGTAGCCGGCGATCTTGGCCAGCTCTACCTCGTGGGGAGGGTAATTGAGCTGGGAGAGGATTTCTCCTGCGCAGACGGCCACCTTGGTCACGTGGGCAAAGCTGTGTTCGGTATAGCCCAGCGCCTGCAAAGAACTATCTGCCTTTTGAATATAGGTCTTTACGGCTGCGTTATTTTTGATATCTTCAAAGCTTATCATAAAAAACTCCTGTCAGGGGCGGGGAATTTTATAGCCCACGCCGCGTACGGTTTCTATCAGGTTTCCCGCACTGCCTAATTTTTGACGCAGGGTGCGGATATGTACGTCCACGGTGCGGTTTTCACCGTCAAAGGAATATCCCCAAATACGGTTGAGCAGTTGGTCACGCGTCAGGACCAGGTTCTTTTTTTCTAAAAGCAGACATAAAAGCTCAAATTCTTTTAACGTAAGCGCAATCTCCTGTCCGTCTACCTTCACCAAATGGGAAGAAGGGCACACATACAGCGGCCCTACGGTGTATTCCTGTGTGTTTGCCGCTTGGGTGCTCCGGCGCAGCAGGGCTTTGACGCGCGCGACCATTTCCATCATGCCAAAGGGCTTGGGAATGTAATCGTCGGCGCCTTTTTCAAAGCCTAAAACTTTATCGTATTCTGAACCCTTGGCCGTCAGCAGAATTACAGGCAGATTTTTATATCTGACATCGGTGCGCAGCTTTTCTAAAATAGAAAGGCCGTCTTCCTCGGGCAGCATGATGTCCAGCATCACCAGCTCCGGCGGCTGTTTTTTCAGTTCTGCCCAAAACAGGGAGGGAGTTTCAAAGCCCGCGGCCGGGATTCCTGTAGAGGAAAGCGTGTAGACCACCAGTTCCCGTATATTATTATCGTCCTCAACAATATAAACCATACGTACTCCTGTTATTTTCCTGAAAGCATGGCGTTCTTCAGCAGTTTTAGTGCATCCATTCCGCTTATGATCTGCTCATCGGTAGGGGTGGAATAGTTTACGCGGAAGTTTTGGCAGGGTTTTTGCGGATCGGTCAAGAAAGCGCTGCCGGGAACTACCGCTACGCGGTATTCCCTGATAGCACGTGTGCAGAAATCCTGCATATCGATTTGGGGGGGAAGCGCGCACCATAAAAACAGTCCGCCGGTCACCCTGCTGCAGGTAATTTCAGGCATAAGGCATTCTTCGGCTTTTTTTCTGCACAGCGCGGCTTTTTCTTTGTAAAGCGCCCGCAGCCGTTTTAAATGGGCGGCAAAATCATAATCGGTCATAAAATGGTAGGCGATCATTTGGGCCAGAATGTTGGAATGTACGTCCTGGGTTTGCTTGATGGCAGTAAATTTAGCAATCAGCGGCTGGGGGGCGATGCAGAAGCCTACGCGCAGACCGGGGGAAAGAACCTTAGAAAACGATCCGGCATATAAAACGATGCCGTCAGTATCCATGCTTTTTATTGAGGGCAGGCTTTCTTCGGTAAAATAAAGATCGCCGTAGGGATTGTCCTCTAAGATGAGAAAGCCGTATTTTTTTGCCAGCGCATAGATTGCGCGGCGTTTTTTTAGGCTGGTGGTAATCCCGGTGGGATTTTGAAAATTGGGTATGATATATAACAGCTTTACGTTTTTATTGGTTTTTGC
>URTC01000297.1 GCA_900550765.1 uncultured Clostridia bacterium
GAAGAGATCGTGCAGAAAATCGGTTTCCGTGAAATCACGGTATCCGCAAAGGCCGACCTGCTGCTCAACGGCTGCCCTATCAAGCTGCGGGGCGTCAACCACCACGATACCACCCCGCACGGCGGCTGGTGCATGACTAACGAGGAGCTGTATAAAGACCTGCTGCTGATGAAAGAACTCAACATCAACGCCGTGCGCACCTCTCACTATCCGCCCTCTCCGGTCTTTTTAAACTACTGCGACGAACTGGGCTTCTATGTGGTTTTAGAAACAGATATCGAAACGCACGGTATGACGCGCACCGTTCCTAACACTGCAAACTGGGGGCATGCATGGGAGCCGCAGCCGTACTGGCCTTCTCACGATCCTAAGTGGCGTACCGAAATGGTACAGCGTATGGAACGCGCTTTTGAGCGGGATAAAAACCACTGCAGTATTCTCATGTGGTCTACCGGCAACGAAAGCGGACACGGTCCGAACCACGAGGCGATGATCCAATGGCTGCGTGAACACGATACCAGCCGCCTGGTGCACTGCGAGGACGCCAGCCGTTTTGAAATGAGCGACCATGCCGATGTATATTCCAGAATGTACCTCGCCCCCTCTGTTTTAGAAGAAACCGCCCTGGATGACGTACATACTCAGCCCATTATGCTGTGCGAATATTCCCACGCCATGGGTAACGGCCCGGGCGATCTGTGGCAGTACTGGGAAAAGTTTTTAAAATACCCGAATTTGATCGGCGGCTTCATTTGGGAATGGACCGATCACACCGTGATAGAAAACGGCGTTGCCAAATACGGCGGTGACTTTGAAGGCGAGCTGACCCACGACGGAAACTTTTGCTGCGACGGCCTTACTTTTGCCGATCGCAGCTTTAAAGCCGGCAGTTATGAAGCCCGTGCCGCTTACGCCCCTTTCCGATTTGAAATCAAAGGCGGAAAAATCCATTACAAAAACTGGTTTGATTTTAACGATATGTCCGCCTACGACGTTCGCTACCGTATTACCTGCGACGGCGCCGTTTTAGAGGATAAAACGGTAAAACTGACGGCAAAGCCACGGCAGACAGCCGTAATAACGCCGGAGCATGCTCTGCCCGAATCTTGCCGTCGCGGGGCTTCGGCGGAGGTATTTTTGCTAAAGGACGGTAAGGAAATCGCCCGGCTGGAGACGCCCCTTCGGTGCAGAATCCTGCCGCAGGAGCTTCCCAAAACGCTTTGTCCGCTTACCGAAGATGATTTTCATATTTACGCCCGCGGCGAACGTTTTTCCTATGCTTTCTCAAAGCAATACGGCTGCTTTGACAGCATTGTAATCAGCGGCAAGGAACAGCTGCAGGCACCGGGTAAAGTAACAGCTTTCCACGCTCCTACGGACAATGACCGTCACATGGTCCCATTCTGGATGTTTATAAACATTTGGCAGGGAGAGAATTTGGATCGTGAATTTCAAAAGACCTATACCGCCGAAATCAAGGACGGAATGATTCAGGTAAAGGCCAGTGTAGCGGGCGTTTCCCATCGGCCGTACTTCCGGTATGGGTTAAGCGTCTCCATCTTTGCCGACGGCACCATAAGGTTTCATATGCGGGGCAATATTGCCGAAACCACGCCGTTTCTGCCCCGCCTCGGCTTTGAATTCAAGCTGCCGAAAGAAAACAATGCGTTCCGCTATTTCGGCTATGGGCCTTTGGAGAGCTACTGTGATATGCTGCACCATGCCGCGCTGTCTTACCACGAAAACACGGCGCAAAAGGAATATGTTCCTTATGTATACCCCCAAGAGCACGGAAATCATACCGGCGTAAAACAGCTTGAGATCGGTGCCATGATATTTACCTGTGAAAAGGGTATGGATATCAATGTTTCCCAGTATTCTGCACACCAGCTGTACCAGGCAAAGCATACCGACGAGATCGGTGAAAGCGACGGTGTTTATTTGCATCTGGATTATAAGCACTCCGGCCTCGGCTCTAATTCCTGTGGACCAAAAATCCCGCCCGAATTTTCTTTAAGCGAAAAGCACATTGATTTTGCATTCACTATGGCAATCCGCTGAACAAAAAAATCCGATCTTCAAATGGAGATCGGATTTTTTATTTTCTGTTAAAAAACACTCTATTTCAGTATCAATGAAAAAATTTGGATATAAAACAGCGATTTTATAATTTTTTTCATTTTTTTGGATTCTTCCTCATATATTTTAACAAATCTTGTGAGGAGTGTGACCTTATATGGCATTTTGCAACGGAATTTTTGGAAATTGTCAGAATTGTGACAACGGGTGCAGCACCTGCGGCAATTTTGATCCGTCCAGTCTCTTATTTTTCTTTTTGATCCTTCTGCTGCTTTCCGGAAGCAATGGCTGCTTTAATGATTGCAACAGCTTATTGTTTTTCTTCCTGCTGTTAGCATTGCTGTTTACTGATAACAGCTGTAATACCAACAACTGCAGTACAAATGGCTGCAATACAAACGTCAACTGAAATAATTTTAACA
>URTC01000298.1 GCA_900550765.1 uncultured Clostridia bacterium
TATAAATATGGCCTGAAAATATTTTGCAATTCCCGCGCTTTGAATGCGGCTGTCCTGTACCTCAGCATTTCCGTTCGATACCAAATAAAGTGCATATTTAGGTGCCAGTGCCTCCAAAAGCGCGGGAGCGCCGTCTATAAAATAATGGCCCTGCGCCAAAAAACCTTTATACATGGCATTGGCCAATTCCGCATCCCGGGCGATGCCCAGTTCATCAAACAGCAAGGAAAATCTTCTTACAAGGATCTCCGGCCGTGTCAGATTTCCCTGCTCCAGCAGTATCCATTGCGCATCATTAATCTGGCTGTATCGTGCAATCGTTTCTTCTTTCGGTACAATTTCCAGCTTAAGCAGCGTATCTTTCAGTGCTCTGGCCTCGGCTTTATGAAAATCCAGCAGGGTATCATCCAGATCCAGCCAGACCGTCTGTATCATTCGCTCTGCCCCCATTCCTGCATAAATGCATAAAGCTTATCCGGGAAATTCACCGTCATACCTTCGGGTGCAAGGGGATATACTCTTTGCATAAGTCCTTCATCCGTTACCCCCCAAAGCCTTACGCCAAGACCGTTTTCCTGTGCGAGAGCCACATATTCAGGCGTAACAAGCGCCGCCTGCGGACAGATTTGGCTTCCGCTGATCGTCTTTAAGCGGGAGATGGCTTCCGGGGTTATCCTGTGCAGCAGCCAGGAAAGCCTGATATCCCTGTCAATTCTGCGCATCTCCTCCAATGCTTCAAAACAAAAAGAAGAGACATAGACTTTATCCATTGCGTGATATTTTTGGATGGTTTCCAAAGTTTCTTTCTCTATTCCCTTTACCTTCAGCTCAATCGCAAACGTCAAGTCAAGGTGGAAATATTTTTGGGCAAACTCTTCAAACAAAACGATTTTTTCCCCTTTGTACTTTTCATCGAACCAGCTGCCGAAATCCATAGCGAGCAGCTCTTCATAGGTATGCTCTGCAAGCTTTCCGGTACCGCTGGAACGGCCGTCAAGCGCTTCATTATGAAAGAGGACGATCCTGCCGTCTTTGGTTTTCTGCAAATCGGTTTCTATTCCATTTGCCTTCATGGCAAGACCTAAATCAAACGCTGCCATCGTGCTGTCCGGTGCATAGGCCGAAGCTCCTCTATGCGCGTAATTTACAAACATACGTCTTTCCCCCAAATGTTTTAAAAAGAAAATCAGGCACGGGTGAAAACGCCGTGCCCAAGTCTGCGCGTTTAATTTTTACGCTCTGCCCCCATAAAGCATAAACCGATCGTCCCCGGTCCGCAGTGCGTGCCTACCACAGGACCTACAAAATCGATACGCAGGGTACCGATCTTATGCTTTTCCTGCAGCATATCCGCAAGCAGGCGTGCATCTTCAATAGCATCGGCATGAAGAATCGATACCACGCCCTCTTCGGGGTTTTGGGCCAAAGCATCAAACGCATCGGCCAAAGCCCTCAGCGCACGCTTTCTTCCCTTAACTTTTTGACTTACAACCAGTTTGCCTTCCCGGTTTACGGTAAGCACAGGCTTCAGATCCAGCAATGTGCCCATCGTGGCCGCAGCGGCCGAAAGTCTTGCTCCCCTTTTTAAATGGTTCAAATCGTCAACTGTAAACCAAGCCTGGGAATGCTGGCGGTTTTCCTCCACCCAGCTTTTGACCGCGTCAATATCTGCGCCCTCTTTCCAAAGCTGTGCTGCCTTCAGCACTAAAATGCCCGCGCCCATGGAAATAGAAAGCGTATTCACCACCTCAAACCGCCGCTGAGGAAATTCCTCTAAAAGCGCCTGACGTGCCTTTTCCAGAAATTGATGGGTACTGGACAGCGCCTCGGAAAAAGAGATCATCAAAAAAATCGAAAAGACCGACTAATACCGTGCAGAGTTTTACAGATACTATACGGGCAAAGAGTGGAACGATGCCAGAAATTATGATTTCTGCCTAAACACCACCTCCATGAGCTATGAAAAGCTGGTGGAAGTAGTAAAATCTTATATTGATATCTGCAGGAAATAAAGATGGAAGCATTTGAAATCGAACGAAAGTTTTTAGTCAAAAAGCTGCCGGAGGATTTAGAAAAATATGAATGCCGGCAGTTAGAACAGGGTTATCTGTGTACAGAGCCGGTCGTGCGTATCCGACGTTCCGACGATACCTACACACTGACCTATAAAGGAAAAGGTCTGTTAGTACGGGAGGAATACAATCTGCCACTGACCAAAGAGGCATATGAACATCTAAAGCCTAAGGCAGACGGTATTCTTATCACAAAAACACGCTATAAGATACCCTATCTGAGCTATATGATCGAACTGGATATTTTTGAAGGAGAATTAGCATCTTTGCAGCTTGCAGAAGTGGAGTTCCCGACAAAAGAAGAGGCGGAAGCATTTGAGGCACCGGAGTGGTTCGGTGAGGACGTAACGTTTTCCGGTCAATACCAGAACAGTTCTTTGAGCCGGAGACATATCGCAAAAGAATAAAA
>URTC01000299.1 GCA_900550765.1 uncultured Clostridia bacterium
GTAGGCCTGCTGATGAGCGCCGATGAGCCTTATTGCCTTTTTTCCCCGAACATGGTCAGTATGTGCACCCGCGAGGTAATCGGCATTATTACAGGAATCGATAAACCCCATGCCAATCTTCCGCGTGTTACTAACTGGCTGAAACAAACAGGCGTAAAACGCATCTTCTATCTTTCTTCCGTTACCGGCGAGGGCGTAGAAGAATTAAAATCCTTCCTGCGGGATTTTGATCCTAAGGCAGAAAAAGCCAAGCAACGCGCTGCATTAATGCGCTTAAAATATCCAAATCGGGTCTAAAAACAGAAAAATCAATGAAAATACCGGAAAAATTCAACATAATGCAACATTTTCCATTGACTGATTTCTGTGTTTATGATATGATGAAACTATAAAAATGGAATATCCAAAAAAGGAGAAGAACATTATGACAGAATACGAGATCAAAAAGCAAATCTGTGAGATCGGCAAAAGGATCTACAACCAGGGAATGGTCGCTGCTAATGACGGTAATATCTCCGTAAAAATCGGCGAAAACGAATTTCTCTGCACGCCTACCGGCGTAAGCAAAGGATTCATGACGCCCGAATACATCTGCAAGGTGGACGCCAACGGTCAGGTGATTCAGGCCAATCCCGGTTTCAAGCCTTCCTCAGAGATTAAAATGCACATGCGCGTCTATAAGCAGCGCCCGGATGTAAACTCCGTTGTGCATGCACATCCTGTTTACGCAACCAGCTTTGCCATTGCAGGTATTCCGCTCACGCAACCCATCATGCCCGAAGCCGTTATTGCTTTAGGCTGCGTACCGATTGCGGATTACGGCACACCTTCTACCGAAGAGATTCCCGATGCCGTTGAAAAATATCTGCAGAGCTTTGACGCCGTTCTGCTTGAGAATCACGGCGCACTGACTTATTCGGATTCTCTGCTGAATGCTTATCACAAGATGGAATCTGTAGAATTCTATGCCTAACTGCTGTATCTTTCCCGTCAGCTGGGCGGTCCGAAGGAGCTTACCCCCCAACAGGTGGAGAGACTGTATGAAATTCGCCGTCAGTTCGGCTTAAAAGGTAAACACCCGGCAAACCTTTGCCCCAACGCCAAGGAAGGCAAAGCCAGCTGCCACAGCTGCGGCGGCAACTGCTCCTGCGGCAGCAAGGCATCTGATGCCGATCTGGTAGCTGAAATTACCAAAAAGGTTTTAGAGTCACTGGGAAAATAATAAAAGGTGGCGTGTTTGTTGAACGAAACAATGTCAGACTTGATCGCTTCGCTGATAAGCAGCTGCAGGATAAAAGAGTCTTTTGATACAATCTGCCTGGATACGGCAAACGCTCTTTGCGCCTGCGTAGCAAAAAAAGCTGCGGAAATGGGCGTGAATGCCGTAGTTGCAGTTACCGGTCCCAGCGGTCATCCGATTTCAGTACAATGTATGGACGACGCCTATATTGCCTCCTATGATATCGCCGTAAACAAAGCGTTTACGGTAACAGCGCTGAAAATGTCTACTGCCGAGCTGAAGCCTCTGGCTCAGCCGGGCGGCTCTCTCTACGGTATTCAATTTACCAATAACGGAAAGATCATCATCTTCGGCGGCGGCGTTCCCCTTTACAATAAAAAAGGGCGCATCATCGGCGGCTTAGGTGTAAGCGGCGGCAGCGAAGAGCAGGATACCGAAATAGGAAATTTCGGCGGTGAACTCTTTGCCGCCTGCTTGGAAAATATATAAAAGGACGGAAAAAAGCATGGATATCAATTCACAGAACATAGAGCAAATCGTAAAACAGGTGCTCTCTTCTATGCAGGGCGGCGCTGCGGCGCCGAGTGCTAAAAGTGCAGCTCCCGCCACAGCGGGCAGCATTCCCAAAACAGCCCGTGTAGCAGTTTTAACCGGGCTTGAGCACTTTGATATCAAGGAATATCCCATCCCCCCATTGGGCGATGACGATATTTTAGTAAAGGTAGAAGGCTGCGGCGTTTGCGGCACAGATGCCCATGAATTCAAGCGCGATCCCTTCTCCCTGATTCCCGTAGCCTTAGGGCATGAGGGTACGGGTGAAATTGTAGCGATGGGCAAAAACGTAACAAAGGACAGTGCCGGCAAGGATCTGCACATCGGTGACAAGGTCGTTACCTGCATGATTTTTAAGGATAACCCCGATATTACGATGTTTGACCTAAATAAGCAGAACATCGGTGGTGCCGACGTATACGGGCTTCTTCCTGACGATGACATTCACTTAAACGGCTGGTTTTCCGATTATTTGTTCGTTCGCGGCGGGTCCACCATCTTTAACGTAAGCGACTTGGATCTGGATTCCCGAATATTAATCGAGCCGGCGGCCGTTTTAGTGCACGCGGTAGAGCGTGCCAAAACCGTTGGCATCCTGCGCTTTAACAGCCGGGTGGTTGTTCAGGGCTGCGGTCCTATCGGTCTTTAAGGACGGTACGCTTCAGCTTCAGGCCGG
>URTC01000300.1 GCA_900550765.1 uncultured Clostridia bacterium
TCTTCCGGTCTTCCACGATCCGGAAGCCCGGGCAGGAGAACCTGTCATCCAGATGGACCACTCCCGCCTCCAGCCCTGCTGCGGCTGTGATAATCTTAAATGTGGAGCCGGGCTCGTAGGTATCGTTGATGCAGGCGTTTCTCCACATTTTATTCAGGGCTTCCTGCTTTTCTTTTTCGGTCATGAGCTGTTCCCGCTGCCCCTCCGGAAGTGTGAACGGGTCATTCAACTGATATTCCGGCACTCGCGTAACCTTTCCTGCCGTACCGCTGGACAGCTTGGCCTTTTGCACCGCCGAACCCGGCCCGTTAGGCTCTTTTTCCGCAATACCACGCTGCTGATGCCCCGCGTCGATCGCCACCAGATACCGTGCATTTTCTCCGCTGCCGGCATAATAAACGCCAATTGTATTCTCCGGGGATGGAGACGGCGTAATCAAAGGGGTGGACGAAGGAGATGGTGTAATCTCCGATGGCGCCGCACTGGCCGAAAAGAAAGAGGACGCAGCAAACGGCGCTGCCGCATTCTCCTGTTCTATTGTTGCTGTAGGCATAGTTATTTTCTCTTCAGCACAGCCGCAGAATAAAATCAGCAATATGATTACCGCAATCAGCTTTTTCATATAGTTCCTCTTTCTTTATTTTCTACGGTATTATAACGCAGTTTTATGATTTTGTCAATACCTTCGTACAGAATTCAATTGAACATATACCGCTTTCTATGCTATAATAAAAATATGGACTCTGTTTTTATCAATCATTTAAAAGATCTTTCGCAAAAAGCCGACCGTAATAACCGCTACACGTTTACCGGCTTTTTAACCGAAGAAGAGCAAAGCGAACTCTTTTTAATTAAAAAAGAGGTACTTCCCTTTACCCTTTTCGGTGGTGCGCCCGGCTGCCAGCGCGTAATCGCCCGCTTTGGAGATGCAGACGAGTTAGGCTACGAAGAGGATTTCCCTATCGCCTGCCTTTTTGCAAAGCCGACCTTAAAAAAATTTTCTGATGAACTCACCCACCGGGATTTCCTCGGCGCACTGATGCATTTAGGCATCGAGCGCAGCCGCACAGGCGATATTGTTCTGCGGGAAAATGCGGCCTATCTGTTTGTGCATACTTCCCTGGCGCTGTACATCTCGGAAAATTTAACGAAAGTAAAGCATACGGTAATTACGTGTACACCCGCGCCCACGCTGCCTGAGGGTGCGCTGTTTCAGCTGGCTGACGAAACGCTTATCGTCTCCTCCCTACGCCTGGACTGTCTAATTGCTGCACTGTATAAGCTCTCCCGCGCTGCCTGCTGCGAACTTATTCTAAGCAAAAAAATATTTATAAACGGCCGCCTTTGTGAAAATACTTCTTATACCCCAAAATCGGGCGATACGGTTTCCGTTCGCGGCTTTGGTCGTTTTATTTTCCAAGGTGAAACGGGCCGTACTAAAAAAGACCGTCTGTGTGTAAAAATACAGCGCTATCTGTAAATTATAGTTGCACAAAAAAGATAGATACGGTATAATCTATATAGAATATTCGGGCGTTTAAGGAAGAATGCACGGCATTGCATTTTCAGAGAGCCGGCACTTGGTGCAAGCCGGTACTGCACGCTGCTGCTTCCGCTTCCCCAGCCCCCTGTGAAAGCAGGAGTTTTGTACGCTTTACTGTACTTTTAAGTGGCTCGCACAATCAGCGCGGGCAATTTGGGTGGCAACGCGGAAGCCTATTTCGTCCCATTTTATGGGGTGAAACAGGCTTTTTTATATAGGAGGAAATAAAAATGCTGGATATCAAATTTGTAAGGGAGAATCCCGAAATCGTAAAACAAAACATCAAAAACAAATTCCAGGAAAAAAAGCTGCCGCTGGTAGATGAGGTTATTGCTTTAGACGCCGAGTACCGCAAAACGATTCAAACTGCCGAGGAACTGCGGGCCAACCGCAATAAATTTTCCAAGCAAATCGGTGCGCTGATGGGCCAGGGCAAGCGTGAAGAAGCCGAGGAAATGAAAAAGCTGGTTTCCCAACAAGGCGAAGCTTTAGCTGAGGCTGAAAAAAAAGAAACCGAACTCAGTGAAAAGATCCGCAGCATTATGCTTACGCTGCCCAATATCATCGATCCTTCCGTTCCTATCGGAAGGGATGACAGCGAAAACGTAGAGATTCAGCGCTATGGTGAGCCGATCGTGCCGGATTTTGAAATTCCTTACCACGCAGATATCATGGAACGCTTTGACGGCCTTGATTTAGACAGCGCGCGCCGTGTGGCCGGCAACGGCTTTTATTACCTGATGGGCGATATTGCACGGCTTCATTCTGCCGTAATTTCCTACGCGCGGGATTTTATGATTGACCGCGGCTTTACCTACTGCGTACCGCCTTTTATGATTCGCTCGGATGTAGTAACCGGCGTTATGAGCTTTGCCGAGATGGATGCCATGATGT
>URTC01000301.1 GCA_900550765.1 uncultured Clostridia bacterium
GAACCGAAAACCGCCTTTAACCTTACATTTTTTAAAGAGAGTCCCTGGAGCTGGCGCACCCACAGCTGCGGACTCGTTAACGGCACCAATGCCGGTATAAATTCTTCCACAGTATGCCCCAGCCGCACCAGCTGATCACGCCAGGCGCCATCGGATCCTGTAGAAACATATGATGCCCCGCCCATTGCCAGAATCAAGCCATCACACGAATGAACTTTTCCGTCATACTGAATGCCAGTAATTTTGCCGTCGGCCGTAAAAATATTTTCCAGCCTCGTATTCAGCCGTATTTCCGCCCCCGCCTGCCGCACATATCTTTCAAGCGCCTTAATCACATCGCTGGATTTATCGCTTACCGGAAAGACACGGCCGCCGCGCTCAATCTTCAACGGCACCCCCTGCTCCTCAATCAAATTCATCGTCAGCTCCGGAGGAAATGTATAGACGGCAGAGTAACAAAAACTGCTGTTATGAGCAATATTTTCAAAAAAATCCACCATATCGCAGCTATTGGTAACATTACATCTGCCCTTGCCGCTGATAAACAGTTTTTTACCCAATTTTTCATTTTTTTCAAGCAATATGGTCTCATACCCCTGTGCCGCTGCCTGCGCCGCTGCCATCATGCCGGCAGGACCGCCGCCAACTACAAAGACCCTCTTACTTTTTTCCTGCATAGAAATCATTTTGATTCCATATATTTTCCATTTCCTTTAAATTTAACGAAAGCGCTTCTTTCTTCTTTTGACTGATAGCCGCAAGCAAAGCGTTTACTACGCTCAGCGGCGCCACAAGGGAATCCACAAATGATACCGTATCGCATCGGATCTCCATATTGATATCTGAAAGTTCCATTAAAGGCGAAAAGGCACTATCTGTAATTCCAATACATTTTGCACCGTGCGCCCGTGCAAATTTCATTGCCTCTACTGTACGCCGGGAATATCTGGGAAAACTAATCCCTACGAACACATCGCCTTCTCCTATATGAATGATCTGTTCAATGGTATCATTGGGAGAGCCATTCACTGTACGCACGTTATCTAAAATAAAATCCAAATAATATCCCAAGAGATTTGCTATGGTTCCGGCTGAACGAATTCCCATAATATATACTCTTTTAGCGTCAATCAAAGCGCTTACGGTATGCTCAAAGGCCTGCCGATCAATTTGATTTAAAGTAACGCGAATATTCTCAATATCTGTTTTTAAAACCTTTTCAAACAGCTTGGTATTCGGCAGCTGTCCTGTAAGCTCCATACGCTGCATGCCGGTTAAACGGCTGCGCAGCATTTCCTGCAGCTCACGCTGAAGCTCCGGATATCCGTCATAACCCAAGGAATCGGCGAAGCGAACCACCGTAGATTCGCTTACGCCGACACTGCCTCCAAGCTTACTGGCCGTCATAAAAGCCGCCTTATCATAATTCTCTAAAATATATTTGGCTATGCTTTTTTGCCCTTTGCTCATTTTTTTGTATGCAAGATCTATCTTTTCCGTAAAATCCGCATTCATTTTTTCTTCCCCGTTTCAGGTAAAATACTAAATTTCCGTTACACTTACCTTAATATCCAAACTTCCCTGGGCCGCCTCCTTACGTTTTTTAAAGAAATTCATGGCAACCTGGGGGAATAGTGCGTAAGAGAGTGCGTCTTCCTCCTGAATCATATAATCCTTGATTTCCTCAATATATTTATCAAATTCAGGCTTCAAGGCATCCGCCGGCCGGCCGGTAATCACCGGTGTATCACCGATGCATTTTTTGCGCACCTCTTCATTCACCGGTGCCGGTAAATGACCGTACTCGCCCGCCAAAAGACCTTTGGATTCTTTAGTAACCATTTTGTACCGCTCGCCGCAAAGAACGTTAAGCACCGCCTGAGTGCCTACAATTTGGCTGGTAGGAGTTACCAAAGGAGGAAGACCGGCAGCTAAACGAACAGTCGGAATTAATTTCATGGCATCTTCCAGAATATCCATGGAGTTCAATTGTTTTAATTGGGCTACCATGTTGGTGTACATACCTCCGGGACCCTCTGCTTTCTTCACGAGTTCGTTCGGTTTCGGGAAGTTGAAATAAGCTTCGATAGCATGGCAAGCTTTCAACAAGGCCTCTTCGTTGTTACTCTTGGCAGCAGCGATAGCATCATCGAATAATTTGTCAATGTTAGCCGGAAGTGTATCTGTAAGCGGGTTGAACGGATTCGGGAATTGTTTAACAGCATCGTATGCCTCCAATTCTTTACGAATCGTGTACAACTCTTTGTTGATCTTAGCAACAGCTTCCATGTTTACATCCAGTTCGATACCTAATTTCTTACAGAAAATGTAAATCAATTCGATAGCCGGAGCGGCAGGACCGCCAGCGAAATTCCAGATATTGGTATCAACGATGTCAACACCGTGTACAATAGCGGAAAGTACTGCACCTAATCC
>URTC01000302.1 GCA_900550765.1 uncultured Clostridia bacterium
CGCTCTTCAGCCCCGCTGTCAGCGTAATATAATCCTTCACCACGCGGATTCTGTGTTTGATAATAAACGAATATTCCATTCCTAAATACCATGCACCCAAGCAAAGGATCCCTGCGCTTATGATTCTTAGCAGCATAACGGAAAACTCCCCGTACGTTTCATATTTTCTTCATATACTCCGCTTACCGTACCGATACCAAAAGAATTATCCAGCAGAATATACCGTTCAAACGATACCCCCAAGCGCCGAACGGTACGTTCCGGTGCATTTCCATGTGCGGTAGAAATGACTGCTACCCCTTCCGTCATAGCCTTTTTTATTGCCTGTGCATCGCCGGCAGTACCCAACTCATCAGCAATAATGACATCCGGACGGATCGAGCGCACCATATTCTGAATTGCCGCTGCTTTAGGGCATCCGCTGAATACGTCTGTACGTTTTCCCACATCCAGGGTAGGAACGCCATCGATCACTGCAGCAATTTCTTCACGTTCATCCGCAATTGCCACATTAAAGCCATCACCGGAAAGAAGGCGCGCAATATCCCGAAGCAGCGTTGTTTTTCCGCATCCTGGGGGTGATATGATCAGCGTATTCACCGGTCGGTTATTTTCAAACAAATATTTGTATACTTTATTTCCGCAGCCTTTGATCTGATGTGAAATACGCACACAGAAAGAAGAAACTGCATCAATATGTTTGATCTCTCCTTCAACAAATGCAAATTCGCCGCAAAAACCTACCCGGTTTCCTTCTACGGTAATATAGCCCTGCCGTTGTTTTTCCGTACAGCTGTACGGTGCACCCTCACACAAACGCCGCCACATCACCGCAGCATCCGTTTTAGAAAAAACAATTCCATCGTTTTTTCCAATTCCGAAATCACTGACGGCATATTCACTTCCGGCAATATATAAGTAAACCGGTTTTCCGATCCGCAGGCGAATCTCCGTAAGCTGCGATAGCTGACTATCGCTGAGCCGTTCTAAAGCATTTTTCACATACGGCGGAAGGATCTGTTTCAGCTTATCCATAAGTTGTCCCTCCTTACAACAAAAGCATATGCACAAAAATTCCAAAAAAGAATAAGGAGAAATGATTTTTCATTTCTCCCTAAAATTTATGTTATTGAGACAGGTCTATAAGCCGAGTTCTGTCTTAGATGACCATCTATCTATCTTTTCCGTTACCGAAAAATTTAAGCGATTACATGGGAACCGGCGAGCAGCCGTTTTAAGTGTTCCGCTATCAATCTTGCTCCGGACGGGGTTTACAGGGCTGCAGTGTCGCCATAGCAGCCGGTGAGCTCTTACCTCGCCTTTCCACCCTTACCGGCAGAAATCCGCCGGCGGTATATCTCTGTTGCACTTTCCTTGGAGTCGCCTCCACCGGACGTTATCCGGCGCCCTGCTCTGCGGAGCTCGGACTTTCCTCGTATTTTCACCGCGGTCATCCGGCCTGCTCAAAACAAACAAATTATTCGATATATACAATACGGCCGCAGTTTTCACACTCGCAATAACCGTTTTTCACCGCATTGGAAACCGTAAAGGACGGCATTTCCATATGACATCCGCCGCAGCGGCTGTCCTGGATTGGCGCGGAAGGCACAATTTTATTTTTCATTAAGGCCATGTATTTATGTAAAAGTGTCGGTTCCACTGCCCCCTTTAACTTTTCGCGTTCAGCTTTACACGCATCGATCTCCGGTTTTGCAGCGTCAAGCAGCTTTTCATAAGCCTCTTTATTAATATTAAACTCTTCTCTGGCCTTGTTAGCTACTGCCGCATATTCATTGATCTTTTTTTCATCCGTCTCTACGGCAACATGGATATCCTTTAATTGATTCTCCAATTTCCGAAGAGAATTTAACAGCTTATCGATATCCGTCAGCAGTTTTTGGATCGCCTCGCTATCTTCCGGCACGTCCTGTGCTCTGTCAATTGCAGCAAGCCCGGTCAGCTTTTCTACATCGCTTGTAATAGCTGTAAGCTCTTTTTCAATCTTTTCTTTTCTGCCAAGCAGCTTCTTTCTCTCTTCAACCGCTAACTCATAGCGCTGCTTCATAACCGTAGCTTTTTTTCGTTCAGCACTTCCTTTTACTGCTTTTTCTGCCGAATCCACGGCCAAATCTGCCTGTTGATATGCTAAAAGATTTTTTATCTGTTCCGTCATTTATCAAATCCTCCTTCAACGTCAAACGGATCGGTATGGACCTCTGATGCAAAAACCATACTTTTATATTGTAACACATCCAACTGCTATTGTAAATACCGCACAAAAGCACCTACCACAGGCCATTCCGTATAAAAATGGCCGGCAGCAATAAAAGGAAGGTTCCGCCGCTTCAACTCCAATGCCGTATGATATTTTAATTCTCCGGTAAGAA
>URTC01000303.1 GCA_900550765.1 uncultured Clostridia bacterium
CAGAAAGTTTTGCAAAAAAATTGCGGGCGCCCTGCTGTGCGGTCTTATGCCGTTCGGAACTTTCCGCGGCAATAGCGCTGCTGGCTTGTTTTGCAGCAGATGTTACGGCAGTGCCGATGTCTTACCGGTACGGTGAGGAGAACCTGAGAAAGATTTTGGAGTTGGTACATCCGCCGTGTATGCTTACAGACCGAGATGGTGCGCTTGCCGTTACCGATACGGATACGGGGGAATATGCAGCACCTGAGGAGGCGCCTGCGTTAATTATGTGCACCTCCGGTACGACGGGGACGCCAAAAGGCGTTATGCTGAGCCAGCAAAATATTTTGAGTAATTTAAGAGATGTTTTAAGCTACTTTTCTTTGTGCGGGCAGGATCGTATTTTGATTGCGCGGCCTTTGTACCACTGCGCGGTGCTTAACGGGGAATTTTTAGCCGCTCTCTGCAGCGGAGCAGATATCTGCTTTTATTCGGGGGAGTTTAATCCGCTGTTTTTGCTGCAGCGTATTCAGAAATATCAGATTACCGTTATGGGCGGAACGCCCACGCTGTTTCAGTTGATGGGGTATTATATTAAAAATAAAGAGACGGTTGCTTCCCTTAAAAAACTGGTTGTCAGCGGTGAATGTCTTTCACAGAGCGTGGCACAGCGGATTCGGGAAATCTATTCCGGCGCACAGATTTATCATGTTTACGGTTTGACCGAGGCCTCTCCCCGGGTGGCGTTTTTGGCTCCGGAACTGTTTGATGAAATACCCCATAAGATCAGCACCCCCCTGTCTTCGGTAAAGATCAGAGTTGCGGATGCAAATGGCCATGAGGTTCCTGCCGGGGAGCACGGAGAACTTCTTGTCAAAGGCCCTAATGTGATGCAGGGATATTATAAAAATGAAGCCCTTACCCGGAAGGTGCTGGCAGGGGGATGGCTGCATACCGGAGATATTGCCGTAAAGGATGAACAGGGAAGAATCGAGATCTGTGGGCTGAAGGACGATATGATTATCCGCGCGGGCGTTAATATTTATCCCGCGGAGATCGAAAGAGCCCTGTTGGAAGATCCGCGTACGGAGCAGGTGCTTGCTTACGGCGTAGCCGGACGGGATCGAATTACACGGATTGCCGTAAAAATAAAAGGCAGGTTTTCTCAAGAGGAAGAGGTACACGAAATGTGCCGGGAGCGGCTGCCGGAATATCTGCGTCCGGGGTTGGTGGAATTGGTAAAAGAGTTTGAACACAGTGGTTCGGGAAAGCTGGTGAGAAAATGAAAGAGCGGGAATATAAGTGGCTGTTGACTAAATATGAGGTACTTTGCCTTGATGAATTTATTGAACGGCTGAATATAACAAACGAAAAGAAACAATTTCATATCAATTATTATTTTGATACTGCCGAGCGGTATTTCCACGCGCATGATATGACTGTACGGATTCGGCAAAGCGGAAATATCCTTAAGGGAACCGTAAAACGGCACACTTTTAACGGTATTCATAGTGAAAGCAGCGAATATGACTTTCCCGCTGAGCGGCTGCCCGGCACAATTTGTTTTCAGGGAAAAACGCTCTTGCTTCAGGGGCAGATGCATACCCAGCGAAAGGTATATTTCCTGGCAGACGGCATGACGCTGTACATAGATAAAAACATGTATTTGGGTAAAACCGATTATGAAATGGAGTTGGAATACGAAGCGGCATCCGGCCCTGAGGCGGAACGTTTGCAGCACAGCGTTGACGAATGGCTCAAAGACTGCTGCGGCAGGCTGCGGGAAGAAAATGTATGCAGTAAATCGGCCCGTTTTTTTGAAGCGGCCGCGGGGATGAAGGACAGATGTATCTGGTGCTGATACGGCGCAAGATGATGGAAGAATAGAGGAAAAAATGATGAGAAATAACGCATTAAAAAATAAGGGAAGACAGGATCCCACGCACGAGGCATTGCCCGCAGTGTATATTACGGGTGATAAGCATCGGAATTATAAAGCGTTTTTACGCTTTGTAAAAAAGCAAAAGCTCACCAGGCGCGATACCATCGTTATTTTAGGCGATTCCGGCTTTAACTATTTCGGCGACAGACGGGATGATGCGCTGAAGGAAAAAATTTCACAAGCGGGGCCGGCGGTACTGTGTATTCACGGAAATAAGGAACAGCGCCCGGAGGAAATCCCCTTTTATAAACAAGGCAGATTTTTAGGCGGCACCGTGTGGTATGAGGAACAGTATCCTAATCTTTTGTTTGCACAGGATGGCCAGATCTATACTCTGGCGGGGAGAGACGCTGTGGTGATCGGCGGTGCGCACAGTGTCGACCGCCTATTCTGCTTAGAGAATGACAGACCTGTTTGGGAGCATGAGGATGTGAGTGATGAAACCAAGAAACAATTGGCGGCTATAC
>URTC01000304.1 GCA_900550765.1 uncultured Clostridia bacterium
CTTTCCTATCATTTTCACCGTAATTTGAAAACAATTTTCATTTTATATTTTCCATTCCCCTTTGTCAAGAACTATATGTCAAAAAAGCCAGCACAAACAATGACCATTTCCGGTTACCCTCCCCCTTTTTTAACCACTTATCAAAATAAACATACATTTTTAATTTTATTTTTGACTTTTCTTTGTTGAATATAATACGGCACAAAAAAGGAACCATTTACATAAAGGGAAACACCTTTTGTAAATGGCTCCTTGTCGCCGTACAGCTCAGTCCTCATAAAACCTACTGCCTTCCATATCCTAACAAGATACTGATGCATAGGCAGATAGATTATAACCTTTCTCAATGAATAATATTATCGCATCGACTTTTGTATGATTCATACATACAATATTCTCGCTATCACGAGTATATCCGCTTTCCGTCTGGGAGTATAGCTGATACATTCGTTTGATAAACGCTAAAATCATCTCCGGGCTGTGAACTCTTTCCCCTAAACGCTTTCTTACTGCCTCCGGACTCTTTACATAGGAACGAATTGCATGTTTTAATTCTTCCTCATAAATACAATGATCTTTTAATTTTCCGTTGTAATTTACGTTATGTGGAAAGGTAAAGTAATCAGAAATATAATGTGTAATCACGCCTAAATGAATGAAAAATCTTCTATTCAAACCCTCTCGTGGGTTATAATGTGATACCATCTTTCTGAGTTCTTTCTCCACTACGCCAAAGGAATCTTCCATCGTATGTTTTCTTACTATAAAACTAGGTAAGCAATCCGGTAATACACTACCAAAGTAGAACAATCCTCTGTGACGTTGTATGGATTCCATTCCCTCACTATTCATCAGATACCAAGCTAAGGAAATATGGGATTTCTTACGCATATCCGCCTCCTTCTTGATATACACGATTTTCGTCGCTATCTTTTTATGTTTTAATTGTACATCTTATTTTAGAATTTAGCAATAGTTTTCTGACAATTTCACATCTTTTTTTAATTTTCGCCAACTTTTCTTGTTCTTTTTAACAAATTGTCTTTTATTATTTTCTAAAATAAGATTCTTAAAAAAATTATCATCAAAATTCTCATTTCCGCCATGTTTCCGAAAAAGTATTTTCAGAATACGAAAAAAAAAGAAAAGCTGCCTCGTCCATTCGAGACAGCTTCTTTACTTGCTCCTTACTTATGTTTACTCTATGAGTTGCTACACGTTTATTTTTACTTGTTCCGCGAGCTACGTGCAGACGGCACGTTCTATGTTTTTACGTCATTCCGTTTCATACCTTTTTTTTCAGGTATGCCAAGCCTTTTCCAGCTAGCTAATCCTTTTCTGCCTTGCCGTTTCTCCGGTGGCGGAAACGCAGAACTGCTTCAAGAATATCCAGCAACTTCTCCAATAATAGTCTCATCCGTTTTCTTTTTAAAAGTTAATAATCCGTTTTATGTCCGTTGGGATCCGTTTATATATCCGTTGGGATTTGACTGTCAACCGTCGGTCGTGTCCGGCTGACAGTCAAGTTACCGGTTAAGCTGCCGGGTCCGGCGCTTCTCCGCTTCCACCACCAGGTTTATTATCATCATCCGGTTCTTTGTCAATGACATCGTCGGCCACAAACGAACCCGCTACATCCTTGATGTGCACAAACTCCACCCCGGTGGTCAACGCACGGGTAGCACTTCCGTTGGCGGCACGAGTGTATTCGGGCGTAAACTGGCAACGCAATGAAGTGATCTGCGAACTGCTGACCTTATTTTCCAACTCTACCCCTTTCCCGTTTGCCTTGGCAATCATAGTAAACGTCCCCAAGCCTTCGAGGCGCACCGTGCGGCTATTGAGCAACTGTTCACGCATCACCGACATCAGGTTGCAAATGACGTTATGAACATCACCCGCTGTCAGCGAGGCTTTTTCTGCAATCAATTCCGCCATTTTCTGCGTATTGACCATTTTCCCGAATTTCACCAGACGGGGATAATAAAGTTTCTGTCCTTCCTTGTTGGCAAGCGTTGCCTGATACGGTTTGTAAATTAATGGCATACTTTTTTTCCTTTCTTCTTTTTAATGATTAATGAATAAATTTTATCTGTAACCGATTACGAAGGCAAAAGTATATGAAAGGAAAAAAGCAGAGAAACACGATGTGACAACTCGTCACAAGAACCAACAAAAAGACACAATTTCTACACGAGCTATGCCAACAAAGGCTTCTGTACAAAGCAGAACCACTTGGCATAAAAAAGCGTATCTTCGCATTCACACAGGATAAACTTAAAAGAAACAGATAAGTTCCTGTCACTGATTAATGGCTATTTTTTTAGGAGTAATCCGTGCATAAATTATGATATAAACGAATTATGAACTCCTACTAATAA
>URTC01000305.1 GCA_900550765.1 uncultured Clostridia bacterium
TATATTCGCCCATTAACTATGTCCCGACATAATTGCTCCCCCTTAATTTCCAAATATAAAATGATAGATAAAAATTCCTGCGGCAATTCCCGCATTCAACGATTCCGCACCGCCGCGCATAGGCAGCGCGATTTTTCGATCCGCATATTCAAGTACGGCGTCTGTAATACCGTTTCCCTCATTGCCGATAATAATGCAACTCTTCTGCGATGCAAACGCCTCTGCTGTATAAATATCTTCGCCTCCGAGCGCCGCCGCATATACGGTATAGCCCTTTCGTTTTATTGCGTCAAGTGCCTGAATACTGTTTACAGCACACATAACCGGTATATTAAAAACAGAACTCATTGTCGCCCGTATTGTTTTGGGATTAAAAAGCTCTACACAATGCGGTGAAAGAACAACGGCTCCTGCTCCTGCGGCATCGGCTGTACGAATGATTGTTCCCAAATTGCCCGCATCCTGCAAGCGATCTAAAAATACGATCAATCCTGACAATTTATTTTCATCAAAAGACGTATCATGCATACGCACCTGTGCGATGATTCCCTCCGGACTCTGTGTATCTGAAAGCGCCTGCATCACATTTTCAGACACCTGAAACATCCGGCTCTGCTCCATATGTTCCAGAAACGGGAAGTCCTCCGGCCGCTGAACAAGGATGCATTCAAAGGTCACGCCGTGTGCATCCGCATCCGTAACCGCTCTTTTTCCCTCTAATAAATATGTACCGCTCTTTTCCCGGCCTTTTTTTGTTTTTAAGCTCCTTAAATATTTTATCCGTTCATTTGCCGTGCTGGTAATTTTCAGCATACTCTTCCCTCCGGATATAAAAAATGCGCAATGAGCTTACCATTGCGCACAACTTTTATGAAAGGCTTTTTTTCGCAACCTCTGTCAGCTGTGTAAATGCCTCCGCATTATAAACGGCAAGCTCTGCAAGCATTTTCCGGTTGATATCCACACCGGCCTTTTTCAGGCCGTTGATCAGCTTGCTGTAATTCATACCGTTCAGCCTTGCTGCAGCGTTGATACGCGTGATCCACAGAGAACGAAAATCTCTCTTTCTCAGCTTACGCCCTACATAGGCATATGCCTGGGATTTCATTACCGCCTGGTTGGCTACCCGAAATTGCCTGCTCTTAGCGCCAAAATATCCCTTGGCAAGCTTAAGGACCTTTTTATGATTCTTTTTTGAATTCACTGCTCTTTTTATTCTCATCGTTCTTTCCTCCTATCGCTTACTTATAAGGGATCAGCTTGCGAATATTAGAAGCTTCACATGCGGCAATATAACCGCCCTTACGCAGATTTCTCTTTCTTTTGGTTGATTTTTTAGTTAGAATATGGCTTCTATAGGCCTTTCCTCTCTTTACCTTTCCGGTAGCCGTAAGGCCAAAGCGTTTAGCCGCGCCTCTGTGCGTTTTCATTTTTGGCATAGTTTTTTACCCCCTAAAAGAATTTTAAATTGCAGACATTATCATGATAAGATTCCGCCCTTCCAGCGCGGGTTTCTTCTCAACTTTGGCGTCATCCTTCAACATTTCGCAAAAAAGCGACATAATCTGGTGACCGATCTCAGGGTGTGTAATCTGACGGGCACGAAACCGAATAGAAACCTTTACACGATCGCCGTCCTTCAGGAATTCCCGAGCCTTTTTTGCCTTTACCTCCATATCATGCTTTTCAATGGTGGCGGAAAGCTGAATTTCATGCATCGCAATAATCTTCTGATTTTTACGTGATTCCTTCTCCTTCTTCTGCGCCTCAAAACGATACTTGCCGTAATCCATTATCTTGCACACCGGCGGAACCGCCTTAGGTGAAATAAGGCAAAGATCCAAATCCGCCTGATCCGCCATCCGAAGCGACTGGTCAATAGGAACGATCCCTAACTGCTCCCCCTGTGAACCGAAAACGCGGACTTCTTTCTCCCTGATTTCGTCATTAATCGCTAAATCTATGATGTTGAACACCTCCAAAAAAAATAATGCGGACAGCACAAAACCACCCGCAAAAAAACACCTATAGGAAACCATGTGCAGCGCAATTGCTGACAGGTGAGAAGCGGGTAGCTTCTGCTTGCTTATAGATCATACTATAAAAGTTATAGCCTGTCAACTGCTTTTTTAAACCAAAACTTAATTTTATCCGGCTGCCTTCATCCCTGGCACAGCATCATTCTCTATAGCGCTTTGCCTGCGTAGAAAACATCTGATAATATTTCCCCTGCTGCTGCATCAGTTGCCGATGGGTTCCCTCTTCTATCACACTGCCGTTTTCCAATACAATAATCCGATCAGCCCCTACCGCGCTGGAAAGGCGATGTGAAACAAAAATAGTCGTTTTGCCCTTGCGCAGCCGATCAAATTGATTATA
>URTC01000306.1 GCA_900550765.1 uncultured Clostridia bacterium
GTACGCTGCGCAAAATCATCCAATGAGGTAAACAGACCGTTGTGTTCCCGTTCGCTGACAATGGCTTTTACTCCTGGAATTCCCACGTTCTTTACGGCACTGAGCCCAAACCGGATCGCTTTTTTCCCCTTTACCGGTGAAAAGCCGGAAACGCTTGTATTCACATCCGGGGGCAGCACCTGAATTTCATGTTCCCGGCAATAACCGATATACCGGGCTGTCTGTGCTTCATTGCCTAAAAGGCTGTTCAGCATAGCTGCCATAAATTCCAAAGGATAATAGCATTTTAAATATGCCGTTTGATAGGCGACTACTGCATATGCCGCCGCATGGGACTTGTTAAAGGCATATTCTGCAAATGCGGCTATTTTATCAAAGATCTCGATCGCAGTTTTCTCATCGATACCTCGATTTACGGCCCCTTGCACAATCGTTTTTCCGTTTTCTGTTAAGCCATAGATAAAGACTTGCCGTTCTACATCCATAGCTTTCCGATCTTTTTTACTCATTGCGCGGCGCATAATATCGCTGCGCCCAAGCGAATACCCCGCTACATCGCGTACAATCTGCATTACCTGTTCCTGATATACCATACAGCCATAGGTGACCTCTAAAGCATTTTTCATGACAGGATGCTGATATTCGACCTTATCAGGATTATTTTTTCCAAAAATATATTTGGGAATACTTTCCATTGGCCCTGGCCGGTAGAGGTCAAGTCCTGCTACGATATCTTCAAAGCAAGAGGGCTTCAGCTCCTTCATAAAAGCACGCATTCCGTTGCTTTCCAGCTGAAAGATTCCGTCGCAGTCCCCCTGACCAATCAGCTTAAAAACGTTTTCATCGTCAAAGCCGGCTTGTGAAAGGTTCGGTTTTTCCCCTGTGCGTTCCTGAACAAAGTCTAATGTATCCCGGATTACCGTAAGCGTACGCAGACCTAAAAAGTCCATTTTCAGCAAACCCAGCTGTTCCAAATACTTTGCCACGTACTGCGTTGCCGTCATTTCACCGTTTACGCAAAGCGGAACGTATGCATCGACCGGTTCTTTGGAGATTACCACACCGGCAGCATGCGTAGAAGCATTCCGCGGCAGTCCTTCCAGTTGTTTGGCCATACGAATCAGGCTTTCGATTTTAGGATCCTCACAAGCCTGGCGAAGCTCTGGATTGACCTCCAGTGCACGGTCGATCGTAACCCCCAATTCCCGGGGAATCATTTTAGCGATTTTATCTACATCGGCATAGGGCATACTCATGACCCGCCCCACATCGCGGATTACAGCCCGTGCTTTCATGGTACCGAAAGTAACGATTTGGGCTACATGGTCGGCGCCGTACTTACGCTTAACATATTCGATCACTTCGCCTCTGCGTTCAAAGCAAAAATCCACATCAAAGTCAGGCATACTTACCCGCTCAGGATTTAATAAGCGTTCAAACAGTAAATAGTATATCAAAGGATCGATATTGGTAATGCCGATTGCATATGCCACCAGGCTTCCTGCTCCGCTGCCGCGTCCCGGGCCAACTACGATATCTACGCTTTTAGCATAATTGATGTAATCCCACACGATCAGATAATATTCTACGTATCCCATGCGCTGGATCATAGCAAATTCGTACTCAAAGCGCTCCTGCAGCTCCGGGGTGATCTCCGTATAATTCTTTTTTAAGCCTTCTGTTCCCAGCTTATAAAGATATTCTGCTGCTGTCATCCCATCTGGTACTTCATAGTAAGGAATATGAATGTTGCCGAATTCAAATTCAAAATTGCATTTTTCAGCTACCAGAACCGTATTTTCTATCGCCTCGGGAATAAAAGAGAACAGAGTCTTCATTTCCTCCTCGGTTTTTAGATAGAACTCTTCGGTTTGAAAGCGCATTCTGTCCGGATCGTCTAAAGTTTTACCTGTTTGAATGCATAAAAGCGTATCATGCATCTTGGCATCTTCTTTATATACATAATGAATATCATTTGTTGCCACAACCGGCAGTTCCAATTCCCGTGCCAATTTGATTAATAGCGGCAGCACCTGTTTTTGCTCGGCAATCCCGTGATCCTGCAATTCAATATAAAAATCCCCAGGAAACATTTCCTTCAGCCTGGCGGCCAGGTTTACGGCATCTTCATAATTGCCGCTCAAAAGATACTGCGGGATATCGCCCGCAATACAGGCAGAAAGACAAATCAATCCTTCGGCGTGCTGGCTTAAAAGATCATAATCGATTCTGGGTTTATAATAGTACCCCTCAGTAAAGCCGGCGGAAACCAGCTTGATCAGATTTTGATATCCGGTTTTATTCTTTGCCAGCAGGATTAAATGTGCATACTCTTTATCTGCTCGCCCCTCTTTGCTGAAGCGGCTTC
>URTC01000307.1 GCA_900550765.1 uncultured Clostridia bacterium
GCCAATTGATAAATTTTTAAAATATCCTCTTTCTTCAGAGGTATATAAGACAAGATTGTTTTTCCACCGCTATCGGTGGTCATATCTGCAATTTTATAAAAATCTTTTTCGTCTATGCCCAATTCGGCCATTGTTACCGGCATGCCAATTTTTCTAAAAAACGTTTTCATCTGCCTGATCCCCTGTACGGCTGCAGCCTCATCCTGCTGTTCGCATACACCGAATACCTCGCGCGCCAAAGCCGCAAAACGGGGTATATCATAAGAATATATATATTGCGCCCAAGCAGGAAAAAGCACCGAAAGCCCTGCACCGTGTGCCACATCATATAAGCCGCTGAAATCGTGTTCCAGCTTATGCACCGGAAACAGCGTATTTTTTCCGCAGCCGGTAAGGCCGTTATGCGAAAGACTGGAGGCCCACATCAAAGCAGCCCTTGCCTCATAGTTCTGCGGTTCTTCTGCAGCAATTTCGCCAAAAATTTTTACCTGCTTTAAAAGCGATAAAGCTATAGCATCGGTGGGCTGAACGGCAGCATCCTGCGTAAAAAAGCGCTCCAGCGTATGCATCATAATATCCACTGTTCCGCATCCGGTTTGAAAACGCGGCACGGTATAGGTCAACTCAGGATTTAAAAAAGCAACATCCGGCCGCAGCAGATCATGATTCAGCGATCTTTTATAAACGCCATTTGTAATCACGTGGGAATTACTCATTTCGCTTCCGGCCGCAGCTATCGTGAGAACACAGCCTAATGGAAAATGCTTCTGAGGCATACTATTGCCGGAGATCATCTCCCAAGGATCCTTTTCATTTGCCAGCCCCATACCGATACTCTTGGCACTGTCGATCACACTTCCGCCGCCCACGGCAAGAATAAAATCAATATTTTCCTTTTTGCAAAGCGTGATTCCTTCCCGTACCAGTTCAATACGCGGATTAGGCAGCACGCCGCCGAGACGAACAGAAGAAATTTTAACTTCCCGCAGCTGTGCTTCTATTTGCTCAATCAAACCGCAAGAAAGCGCCGAGTGACCGCCAAAATGCAGTAAAACACGAGATGCTCTCCGTTCTTGCAGTGCCGTGCCAAGATAGCTCAACGCATTTTTTCCAAAGAACACCCTGGTAGGCGTATAAAACATAAAATCATGCATTTTTACTTTCCTCATATGCCTGGCGTACAGCATTAGCCAATTGATCTGAACAGCTGGTTTTCTTCCAGCCGCAAGTGATTCCATCAAGCATTTATTCGATATCCTCCACGGTCATTCCATCCACTAAAGTAGAACTCGCCTTCAAATTCCCGTTGCAGCCGCCCGTAAACTGCACATTTTTTACAACATTTCCTTCTATATCAAAAGAAATTTTTGTAGAACAGGTGCCCTTTGTCTGATAGTCATATCTCATAAAACTTCTCCCCCCTTTTCCGCCGTTCAAAGCAGCACAATACCATTTTGGCTGCATATTTTCATGGTTTCTTCATCCCAAAGTGATACCTGCACTTGCCCGATATGCGCCTTTTGAAGCAATAACATACACAGCCGGGACTGCCCAATGCCTCCGCCAATCGTAAGCGGAAGCTCTCCCGCAAGCAGCATGCGGTGAAAAGGCAGCTCACGCCGGTAATTACAATCGGTTTTATCCAGCTGTTCATCCAGTGCTTTTTCATCCACCCGTATTCCCATAGAGGAAATCTCCATTGCACATCCCAGTACATCATTCCAGAAGAGAATATCACCGTTAAGCTTCCAGTCATCATAATCCGGTGCCCGGCCGTCATGCGGCTTGCCTGATTTCAGCCGGTCGCCGATCTGCATAATAAAAACCGTGCCGTTTTCACGGGTATATTCATTTTCTCTTTCTTTCGGAGAAAGCGCAGGATACAGATCCTCTAATTCCTGAGCAGTAATAAACGCCGTCTCCCGTTTAAGTCCAACTGTCAGCGCCGGAAACTCCTTTTTTACCTCTTGCGCAGTATCGGCAATAGCGGCCACGATATCCGTCACAACGCTCTTTAAAAATTTCATATTGCGCTGCTCCCGGGTAATCACTCGTTCCCAATCCCATTGATCCACATAGATTGAATGCAGGTTATCCATATCTTCATCGCGGCGTATGGCATTCATATCCGTATAAAGGCCGGTTCCCACTTCAAAATGATACTGATGCAGTGCCATTCGTTTCCACTTAGCCAGGGAATGTACTACCTGCGCCGTTTTTCCCGTAGCCTTGATATCAAAGGTTACAGCGCGCTCAATACCATTCAAATCATCATTCAATCCGGTTTCCGGCAAAACAAACAGCGGCGCAGTTACGCGCTTTAAACTAAGCGCAGCCGCAAGTTTTTGCTGAAATAAC
>URTC01000308.1 GCA_900550765.1 uncultured Clostridia bacterium
AGATAGTCAATTTTGGTCTGTGCATCTTTCAAATCCTCTGGTGTATAGTGAGAAGTCAAAATCAAATCATAGCCTTTTTCGATATAACTGTTCAATTCAGCAATGATTCCGTCGGCGTGACCCGCACCTGCCACAATGGAGTGACAGTCGTGTCCGAGCATATGGGTGTAAACGGCATGGATTTCAGGAATTTCTACGTCAAAGGCCTCTGCGGTTTGTCGGATGATAAAAGTGATCCCTGCGATTGTAATACTGCCTTCTTTGAGAAAATTGGTTATTTGATGCACCGAAGAATCAAAGTTTACACCAAAGACTTTTGAAAAATTCTCAATAAGCGCCTTTCCGCCCCCATTTTTTGTATAGTCTTCTGCGTTTTCTGTAGCGTATTTAGGAATGCCGGGAAGAAAGGAACCTCCCGCGCCATGGTAAGCGATCAGGATTCCTTTTTTATCGATATCTTTTAGGTAATCGGTAAGCTCCAAGATATTATCCTTAAAACAAGGAGATTCTAAGATGACAGATTGTTTATTTTTTTCAAAAATAAAAACCTCGTCCTGCATGGCATCATTGGTGTTGTAAGCGTGAAGCTTTATACTGCCGAAATCGTAAATATGCATTTTTCCTTTTTTCAGTGTTACGGTTGTATAGTTGTTTTTGTTCATGGCTATTTTCCTTTCCATTTTGTTTTAAAGCTTTGGAACGGCCGTTTCTCGCAGCTCATGATTTTATTATACAGGTAAAAAATTATTTTGAAAAGTACGCACTTTTTTGTGGTATAGTTACTGCAAGGATACTGTAAAATCCGCTGGGTCCCAGCAGTTTTTATTAAAGCTATATAGAATCTTTAGTATACTTTAATTCTTTGCGTTTTTGCCGCCGAACCCGATTGATATGGCGCTCAAAATCTCCGTTTTCAATAAGCTCTGCAAGGGTGAGCTGTATATATGTCGGAACGGTGCAGGAATAAAAGCCAAGTTTGTTTTCAAATGTTGGGAGCAAGGCCTTGGGCAAAAGCATATAGCCCGTTCGGAGAGAGGGAGATATCGTTTTGGAAAAGGTATTCATATAGATTACATTGCCGCTGGTGGCATGAGAAAACAGGGTTTCTTTTGGCTTCTTGGAAATTGAAAATTCTGATTCAAAGTCATCTTCGATAATATATTTGCTGCCTCTGCTTGCCCATTGCAGATATTCGTGCCTCTTGGAGGCGGAAGCTGTTACACCGCTGGGAAAACTGCGGTAAGGAGATAGGTGCAGGACATCTGCGGTACTGTTCCATAGGGCGCTGCTTTCAATGCCGTCGTTGCCAAGAGGGAGTTTTTGATAGACAGCGCCGCAGGCTTTATATACTTCCTCAATCTTTTTGTAGGAAGGGAACTCTATCGCATATAGACTCTTTCTTCCAAGCAGCTCAACGATGAGACTGTATAGATATTCAGAACCAGAGCCGATGATGATCTGATCCGGAGCTGCTGTGATTCCGCGGCTTCTTGCAAGATAGCGGCTGATTGCATTGCGAAGCACCTCACATCCGGTATTGGGAGATCGGTTGAGAACGGCTTCCCCGTACAGACTGAGCACATTCCTCATTGTTTTGGCAAGTACAGAGAAAGGAAATTCCGTGTTACTGTCATTGTGCGGCGAGGAGAAAACTGTTTTTTGAACATGTTTGGGTGCCGGGGAAAAAAAGCCGTCGTTTTTACGGAAGATCACAAAGTAGCCGCTGCGCTCCACCGCTTCTGCATACCCTTCGTCGCAGAGCAGTGCATAAGCATGTTCTACCGTTACCGTACTTAAGCCTGCTTCTTCTGCAACGGTCCTTTTGGACGGCAGTTTTTTATTATATGGATATAGACCGGCTGTAATGTCTTCCCGGATCAGCGTATATAGTTGCAAATAGGCTGGTTCCTTTTTTGATTGATCAATTGCATATCTCATCTGGCTATATAAAAACTCCTTAAATTGACTATTTTCATAATACCAAATTTATTATATACTATCCTCAAAATAAAATCAAGGAGTTGATTAGAAGTGAATGCACAATCAAAAGGAAAAAAGACGGCTGTATGGGTATGTACAACGGCGATGTTCATGGCGCTGAATGTTGCAATGAGCTCGTTTGGTGTGCCGGTACCGGGGGGACATCTTTATATGAATGATATCGTCATTTGCCTTGCAGCGATTCTTTTGGATCCGCTTGCGGCATTCCTGGTTGGCGGCGTGGGAGCCTTTTTAGGGGACATGTTTTTCTATCCTCTTCCCATGTTTGTATCTTTGGTAACGCATGGCCTGCAGGCAGTAGTGATCTCGGTGTTATCGCTCTATGTAATGAAAAAACATCCTGTA
>URTC01000309.1 GCA_900550765.1 uncultured Clostridia bacterium
ACCGCATTGCCGGAAAGGTCATTTTTCTTCCCCAAAGATTCTCCCCACAGCTGGCAGTACCAATCTGCCATATATTTCAAGCTGTCAGCATAAGGCATCATAACGGAAATATTATATCCTTTCTGCATAGCAAGATACTGCATAGCTGCAGCCATCAGTGCAGAATTCTGATAGATATCTCCACTGGAGGCCAATTCGTCCATATATGCGGCCCCCTCCAACATTGCCCGGATATCAATTCCGCAAACAGCAGCAGCAACCAATCCTACCGGACACATTTCACTGAACCGGCCGCCGACGCCATCAGGAATCACATAGCTCTTAAATCCTTCTTTTTGCGCCAGTTTGATCAAATTCCCCTTTTCCGCATCCGTGGTAGCAATCACATGCTCAGCCGCCCGTGTACCGAGTTTTTTCTTTAAAATATCCCAAAGTATAAGATATTGTGTCATGGTTTCGCTGGTACTGCCGGATTTCGAAATAATGTTGATGCAGGTTTTCTCAATCTCGATCACATCAAATAACGCAGCCATTCTTTCAGGATCCACATTATCTTCTACATACAGCTTGGGGCATCCGTTTCTCTTTTCCTTGGAAAGCTCATTGTAATGCAGATGATTCAGTGCTTGCTGAATCGCAATGGGGCCCAGTGCCGAACCACCAATACCGAGCACCACAAAATACTCAAAGTTTTCCCTTACTTTTTGTGCCGTCATCAAGATATCGTCAACAATCTCATTCTGATTATAAGGCAATTCGGTCCAGCCCATCATCCCCTTCCCGCGATTCTCCTTTACATACAAAAAAGCTTCTTTGGCCTTAGAAGATACCGCTTCCAGTTCTTCAGCCGTAAAGCCTTTTTCACCGATATACTCGGCCATCATATTATTAACATCCAATCTCAATTTAAATTCTTCTCTGTTTTTCATACTTTTCTCTCCACATATAAAAATATTTTATATAATTTTTTCTTCCACTTCATCAATATCGCGCGAACACTCATGTTCAATTGGGGTCCACTTTTTTACAGGTTTTACAACTCCCCAAAAACTAGCAAACATAAACGTAATTAAAAAGATCGGAAACCCTAAAATTCCTTTCCAAACATCCCGTATCCGCTTTTTTTCCAATACCACGATAAAAACGGCCTCCAGCATCATGGCAAGATAGCTTAAAACCAGGGAAAGCACAATTCCCACCAAGCCTAAGGTCATATACTTTCCGGCGGTAAGCACCGCAGCAAACGAAAAGAGCAGCCCCAACATTCCCAAAAGAACACTCGGCACGGACATCAAAAACATAAATCCGTCTACAAATCCCTTAAAACTCTTTTTTCTTCCGTTCCATAATCCCGGAACACAGCTCTTGATGCATTTCCAGTTTCCCGTCGTCCAGCGAACGCGCTGTTTCCAGGATTGTGAAAACTTAACAGGCTGCTCATCATAAAATTTCGCATCCGGAACAAACGCGATCGTCCCGCCCTCCGCGATCCGATACATTGAAAATTCTACATCTTCACTAATCTCCTTTGTATTCCATCCTCCGACCCTGCGAAGGATATCGGTTTTGATCATAAACCCTGTTCCGCCAAAAAAGCCTGACATATTCAGATTTCTGCGTGAACGCAGGCAAAAGCGCATCAACGTCCAGAAATAGATCGAATGCGCGCCGCTAATCCAGTTATCCCCCGGATTTTTAGAATCACGATATCCCTGCCCCATCTCAGCGCCACAGCAGAGCTGCTCGTTCATAGCCTGCACAAATCCGCTGTCCACAACATTATCGGCATCAAAAATAAAAACAGCATCACTATCAAACTTCTCATCCTGAAGCAGCTGTTCAAATAGCCATTGCAGTGCAAACCCTTTCGTTGCATGAGCTGCATCGCTGCGGATATACACTGCAGCTCCTGCTGCTTCCGCCTCCTGCGCGGTATGATCCGTACAGTTATCTGCAATTACAATGATATCCAAAAGCTCCTGCGGATATCGCTGCTGCTTTAAACTGTTTACTAAATTAGCAATTACAGTTTCTTCATTTCTTGCCGATATCACTGCCGTAAACTTATGCTGTTTATCAAATAATTTTTTAGGGGACTTTAATTTTTTTAATCCAAAAAAAGCAATAAACACATGGTAAACACAATATATCCAGGTAAATATACAAATTACACCGCTTATCGCGGCAAAAACAGCAGTTGCTTGCATACAACTTTCAATCCAATCATTTTTATTATTCTGCAAATTAAGGTAAAATCACCGTATCTGCACTTTTTGCAAAGACACACTGCAAAACAAAAGGCAAGTATAGTATTTTTCTCCTTAAGCTTTGCGTTTATCA
>URTC01000310.1 GCA_900550765.1 uncultured Clostridia bacterium
AAGGATCTGCCGCCGATGCGCTCAGCTTTTTTAGCTCTTCAATAACCGCATTGGCTTCTTCCAGCGCTTTTTCGCGTATATTATCTGCCTCACGCTGTGCCTGAAGAAGGAGCTTTTCCCTTTTTTGCGCAAGCTCCCTATTTTCTTTCTCCAGTACCTTTCGCTCCTGCTCGGCACTTGCCCGCAATTGAGCTGCTTCCTGCCGCTGTGTTTGTGCCCGCATCCGGTATTCCTCAGCGTTAGAAAGAATTTTTTCCAGTTTACGGGAATCCTCATCTACATAGCTGCGTGCTCTATCAATCAAATATTGATCCAGCCCCAGCTTTGCCGAAATTAAAAAGGCATTGCTGTTCCCCGGAACTCCTACCATCAATCTATAGGTAGGCTGCAAAGAGTGCACATCAAATTCTACCGACGCATTTTCTGCACCGTTTTTCGATAAAGAATATGCTTTTAATTCCGCGTAATGCGACGTTACCACCGTGCGGATTCTTCTGCGCCGAAGCTCTTCTAAAATCGACATTGCCAATGCCGCGCCTTCTGTAGGATCCGTACCGGCGCCAAGCTCATCTAACAGCACCAGAGATCCAGACGTAACCGCTTTCATGATTTGCGAAATATTTTTCATATGGGAAGAAAACGTGCTCAGATTCTGTTCGATACTCTGCTCATCACCGATGTCTGCAAAAATATTATCAAACACAGGCATTGTTGTTCCGCTTTCTGCCGGAAGATGCAGGCCGCTCTGCGCCATCAGGGCAAATAACCCGATCGTTTTTAGCGTAACGGTTTTTCCTCCGGTATTAGGGCCGGTGATCAGCAGCTGCGTAAAGTCCTTTCCCAGCCACACGGAAATTGGTACCACAGTGCGCTTATCCAGCAGCGGATGCCGGCCGCTTTTAATTTCTACAAACCCTTTTTCATTGATTTCCGGACTGGTTCCATCCATCACACGGCTGAGTTTAGCCTTGGCAAAGATCAAATCCAGCTGTGCCAAAATGCGGCTATTGCTTTCCAAAGCATCATAGACATCATGCAGATGCGCCGAGTAGTCCTCTAAAATACGTTGAATTTCATCTCTTTCCTCCAGTTTCAGCTGCCGAATGGTATTATTGATCTCCACTACAGCCATCGGCTCAATAAAAAGTGTAGCCCCGCTGGAGGATTGATCATGTATGATTCCCGGAACTCTTGCCCTGTGGGCCGCCATAACAGGCAATACATACCGATCATTGCGCAGCGTAATAATTCCCTCCTGCAGAATTCCCTCTTTATCCAACTCACGCATCAAACGATTAAGCTTTTCACGTACGCTTTCATTCTGACTGCGAATTTGCCGGCGAATTGCTCCAAGGCGTGCACTGGCAGTATCCGCTATTTCTTCATCGCTTAAAATATCGGCAAATATTTTTCCCTCAATATCCTTAAAAGGAACAAGCTGCCGGGCATATTGCAGAATATAGCCCTCCGTCTCTTCTTCCCGAGCATCCGCAATTCCGCCGCGGGCTTCCCGAACGGCTTTCAAAAACAATGCAATATCTAAAAGCTCCCGCATGGAAAGAATCGCTCCAAGTTTTATTCGGGCAAGAATTCCGCGCACTTCATGATACATATGCACCGGAGAACTTCCATGCTTCTCTATCACGGCCACAGCCTCGTCAGTCTGCCGAAGTAAAATTTTTACCGTCCCGATACTGCGTACCGGTTCCAAAGCCAGCGCTGCTTCTTTCCCCGGTGCCGCAACAGCATTCTGTGCTAAAAATTCTTTTATTTTATCAAATTCTAAAATTCTCTCAGTTTTCTGATTCATGTTTCTTCCTGTCTTTTTAAATCAATGTCTGTATCCTTTATAATATAAATAGGTCTCTTTTTCGTTTCTAAATAAGTCTTTGCCAAATAATTTCCTAAAATACCAATACAAAACAATTGAATTCCTCCGATAAAAAACATAATACATGCCAAGGACGGCCAGCCGTTTACGGGATCCCCCCATACAAGCGTACGAATAATAATAAAGAGAATGATGATAAACGAAAGCAAACAGAACAACACCCCCATAACGGAGGCTAATGCCAGCGGCATCGTAGAAAAACCGATGATTCCTTCTAAGGAATAGATAAAAAGCTTCCAAAAAGACCATTTTGTCTGTCCCGCGCTTCGTTTTACATTTTCATACTCTATCCATTTGGTTTCAAAGCCTACCCAACCAAAGATTCCCTTAGAAAAGCGGTTATATTCACACATAGAGAGCACCGCATCCACAAACTTTCGGTTCATCAAACGGAAATCTCTGGCTCCGTCTACAATATCAGCCTTAGATATCCGATTGATT
>URTC01000311.1 GCA_900550765.1 uncultured Clostridia bacterium
TTCCAATATTGTTTACCTCCTGTCAAAGCTTTTTAATACCGTGCGGATAATTGCCTCGGTATTTGTGCAGCTAGGCGCGGCAGCTTCAACTGCTTTCGATACCTCGGCGGGAGAATAGCCTAAGGCTGCAAGAGCATAGATCGCGTCAGCAATCATGCCTGATGCCGGCAAGGCAGCGGCCGGGTCATCGGCATTTTTGGGAATGAGTTCATCATTATCCACTTTTTCGCGCAGCTCAAGAATCATACGCTGGGCAGTTTTTTTGCCGACACCGGGGACTCTTGTCAGGGCTGCACTGTCACCGCTTACTAAAATAATGGCGAGTTCCCGCGCGGAAACGGCCGATAGGATCTGCAAGGCGATCTTGGGGCCGATACCGCTGACGGAGAGCATGCGCAGAAACATCGTGCGTTCTTCTTTTGAAATAAACCCAAAAAGGATGATGGCATCCTCCCGCACGTGCTGATAGGTATATATTTTGGCTTTTTGACCCACGGTAACATTGTTTAGAACATTAGACGTGCATTGAAGAAAATAGCCGATTCCGCCGGCTTCAATTACGATTCCTTCCGAATCGGCTTCTTCTACTGTTCCGTTTATAAATGCGTACATAGTTTTCTCCTACTTTATTTTAAATTGAGAGCTCATTTTTGCCGTATGCGCATGGCAGATGGCGGCGGCAAGGCCGTCGGCGGCATCATCCGGCTTGGGAATTTTATCGAGATTTAAAAAATACATCACCATTTGCTGAATCTGATGTTTATCGGCCCGTCCATAGCCTACAATGGCTTGTTTGATCTGCAGGGGTGTATATTCGTAAAGACGGTCCGTTTTCATTGAAGCGGCGGCAAGCAGTGCACCTCGTGCCTGGGCAACATTGATGGCCGTTTTTACGTTGTTATTAAAAAACAGCTCTTCTATCGCGATATCATCGGGCTGAAAACGATCTATTACAGTAGTGACGTCGGTATAGATATTTCTTAGCCTGACGGGCGTAGGCATATCGGGCGGCGTGGAAATAATGCCGTATTCTATCATTTTGTGTTTATGGCCGTTGGTTTCAATTACGCCGAACCCCAGGGTAGCAAGGCCCGGGTCAAATCCAAGAATAATCATAAAAAACTTCCAATCAAAACGGAAGCGCCGCATGCGGCGCTTTCGCAAACATCCGAGAAAAATATTTTATAGTCTGTCTGAGGCTAAAAGACCATAATAAATTCTGTCTACCGGCGTGCCGTCGGGCAACAGGATATCCGAAAGCATAACGCCTTCTTTTCGAAAGCCCAGCTTTTCCGCTAATTTTTGTGCGGGATAATTATCTTTATCAATGCAGGCATGCACTTTAGAAAACTCAAAGTTTTTAAAGTAGGTGTTTACGATCATTTCATTAGAGGTGCGGTAGGCAATACCGCGGTGCAGGAATTCTTCATTGCCGATAAGAATGTAATATTCCCCTTTGCGGTTGATATCATCAATATTCACCAGTCCCAGCATACCGATAGGATATTTTTTTCCGCCTTCTTCTGTGGCATAAATCAGGTAATCATCCCTTGTTTTATCTAAAAGAGAGCGCTGAAACCATTGGTTTCCCTCGCTGATTGTTTTGGGAAGATATCCGTGAAAGCCCTTGATATGAGAGTGGTTGCTTGTCCAATCCACTAAAAACGGAATATCGCTTCTTTCAATTTTACGGATGCTGAGCCTGTAGCTTACCATAAATTCACCTCAAAACATATTTGTTTTTTATTATTATAATTATTATAACAAATTTTGCGAAAAATGCAATGCACAATTTTATATATAATATATTATTGTGATTATTGTGGGCGTTTGTTTTTTCAGGGAGTCATTGCATTGCACTATAAAAAATAAAAACAGGAATAATTTTAAAAAGCCGGTTATATATTTTACTGTAGAAGAACAGTAAAATTCAATTTACGGAGGTTGGCATAATGGAATGTAACAGAGAAACGGTAAAATTTGATTGCTTTGATACAAGGAATATAACGGTAAAGGTCAGCGCTAAGGAATTGCTGGAAGAGGGAGCAAAACTGTTGGGCGTTACCGCACTTGCCTGCTGCGGCCGCTGTGAAATGCTTAATAACGAAGCACTGGTTGAAGGGATTGTAAAATTTTGTGCCATCTATAAAACCGCTGAGGGAGAGATTAGAAAGATAGAGCGCAGCGAACGGTTCGGTGTGAATGAAACGATCCCCGGGGTTATGCCGAAATCCTACATGCTGGCAAAAGCGGAGGCTGAAAAGGTACGGGGCTATGCAGAGGCAGGCAGGTTGATGCTTACCTGCAGTGCACATATTAC
>URTC01000312.1 GCA_900550765.1 uncultured Clostridia bacterium
GGTTTTTTTTGCTGCCCTAGGAAAATAACTGGTGGTGGGCGGGAAATCAGGGCCCTTGCGGACCGGATACAGAGATGTTCATTGATACCGGTAAGCCCAAATGCAGTGAAAATTGTTCTCCGGCTTGTGACTGCGGCAAATATCTGGAAATATGGAATGATGTGTTTATGCAGTATAACCGTAATGCGGACGGTACCCTTGATCCGCTGGAGAAAAAGAATGTGGATACCGGCATGGGTCTGGAACGTACAATTGCTGTGCTGCAGGGAGTAAAATCAGTATATGATACCGATTTGTTTACCGCTTCCCTTGCAAAAATAGCAGAACTTTCGGGCAAAACATATGGCAGCAGCGATGAAATTACAAAGGCTTTCCGCGTGATTGCCGATATCCGAACGGCTACGTTGATCCTGGGTGACTCCAAGGCGGTAACTCCGAGTTATGTGGATCAGGGCTATGTGCTGCGCAGATTGATTCGCCGTGCGATTCGTTTTGCGGGACAACTGGAGATGCCTACCTATTCCATTATCGAAATCGCAAAGGTTTATATTGAACAATATAAAGCCGTTTATCCGGAACTTGAGGCTCACAGCGCCTTTATTATTGAACAGCTGAAGCTGGAGGAAGAACGTTTTACAAGGACGCTGAAGCAAGGGCTGCGAGAATTTGAAAAGGTAGCTGCACAGATGAACCGTGAGGGAAAAAATATCATCGACGGCAATACAACTTTCCATCTTTACGATACCTTTGGCTTTCCTCCGGAGATTACGGCTGAAATGGCAAAAGAAAAAGGATATCGCGTGGATATGGAGGGCTGCTCCGAGTGCTTTAAAGAGCATCAGAAAAAATCCTCTCAGGGTTCGGAACAGCGTTTTAAGGGCGGCTTGGCTGAGCAGACCGAGGAGACGGCAAGACTGCATACCGCCACGCATCTTTTACATTCGGCGCTGCGCAAGGTGCTTAATGATCCCGATGTAGCGCAAAAAGGCAGCAATATTACCAGCGAACGTCTGCGGTTTGATTTTACTTTCGGCCGTAAGGTAACCCGAGAGGAATTGGATGCGGTGGAAAAGCTTGTAAATGAGGCGATTCAGGCGGATGTGGAAATCGTTTGTGAGCAGATGCCCCTGGAGGAAGCAAAGGCCTCGGGTGCAATCGGTTTGTTTGAATATAAATATGATTCCATGGTAAAGGTATATACTATGGGACCTTTCTCTAAAGAAATCTGCGGAGGCCCGCATGCGTCAAGAACGGGTGAACTTGGAAAATTCCGTATTGTGAAAGAAGAAAGCTCTTCGGCCGGCGTGCGGCGTATTAAAGCTGTACTGGAGTAAAAATGGAAATCATCTATTTCGGACACTCCTGTTTTCGTTTGGAGCATGAAGGGTATTCCCTTGTTATCGATCCGTTTCAAGATGTGCGCGGCTATGCGGATGTCAGGACTGTTGCGGATATGGTACTGTGCAGCCATGATCATTTTGATCATGCGGCGGTTTCGGGTGTAAAATATAGGGCAAGCGGCAGGCAGAACCCTTTTGGGATTACCATGATGCAAACCTTTCATGATGATGTATATGGTCAAAAACGCGGGAAAAATCTGGTACATATTATAACCTGTTGCGGCAAGACTCTTGTGCATTTGGGGGACCTGGGACATATGCTCAATGAAGATCAATTGAAACATATCCGATGCTGTGATTGCTTGATGATTCCTGTCGGCGGCGTATATACGATTGATTCTGTTCAGGCCTGGCAGCTGATCGGAGAAATTAACCCGCGTATTGCCATTCCCATGCACTACAGAAACGGAAAGTATGGCTTGGATAATATTGGTGTTTTGGCGGAATTTCTAACGCATTCGAACCGAAAAATAGCGGTTACTGCCCAGGAGACGTTTACACTGCCGGAGGAAAGTGATTTGCTTTTGGTTCCGGCGGTAAAAGAATAAAAGGAGAAATGAATATGTTTTTTAAAAAGGCTGTGCCCGTATGGGCAAAGGAGCTTGTCAGTGACAGAAATATTATGCTCTGTTTTGAAGCTGAAATCGATTATGCCGGCGAGCAGGCACGTGTCAATATTGCCGCTGATACGCTCTATCGCATGTATATCAACGGTGAATTTGCTTTTTATGGTCCGCAGCGCTGCGGTAGAGGCTGGTGGCGGGTAGATGAATTGGATATTACCGCAAAGCTGAAAAAGGGGCGCAATACTGTTTGTATCCAGGTGGTCAATTATGGCGTCTGCTCATTTCAGTATATCAAGCAGCCCGGTTTTTTGCAGGCAGAGATCACTCTTGACGGAAAAGTGG
>URTC01000313.1 GCA_900550765.1 uncultured Clostridia bacterium
GATACATATCCGCATCCAGCGCGTTATGATGCGTGATAAAGGGCCGGGCATTGGCGCCGCCGGCCATCGTCTGCAGCACAGGGGTTTCCACCTCCAAAAAACCGCGGGTATCCAGATAATTACGAATTTCCCGAATAATCAAGGAGCGCTTCTGGAAGGCTTCTTTTACTTCAGGATTGATAATTAAATCAACATACCGCTGACGATATCTGGCATCAATATCTTTTAAGCCATGATATTTTTCCGGCAATACCTGCAGAGATTTGGCAAGCAGACAAATCTTCTGCACATGAACGGATACCTCTCCGGTCTGTGTACGGAATACAAAGCCTTTTACGCCCACGATATCACCGATATCCATCTGCTTAAAATCTGTATATTCCTCAACGCTGATATCATCCCGCCGCACATACAGCTGAATCAATCCTTTATTATCCCGCAAATGGGCAAAACTGGCCTTTCCCATCACCCGTTTTGACATCAGCCGTCCGGCAATAGAAACCTGCATTTCCTGCCCGTCTTCAAAATTTTGGATAATATCCCCGGAGTAATCGCTGCAATCATACTGCGTAATTACAAAAGGATCTTTTCCGTTTTGACGCAGCATCTCCAACTTTTCACGGCGTACCTTAAGAACCTCGTTTAGCTCTTTTTCCTGCGATGTATTATTTTCAGCCATCCTGTTTTATCCTTTCCTTTAATCCTTAGGCAAAATCTCCAACAGCTTATACGAAAGCACGCCGGCCGCCGTATTAACCTTAATGGTGGCACCCTTTTTCTTATGCAGAAGTGCACTGCCAATCGGGCTTAAATTAGATATTTTTCCATGAAAGGGATCTGCCTCGCTGGAGCCGATGATATCATAAACCAGCTCCTGCTTGGTCTGCATATCTTTAATTTTTACCTTAGAACCCACCCGTACCTCGTCATTGGGCAGCATGGATTCGTCGATAACCACAGCGTTATTCAGCTGCTGCTGCATCGCTGCAATTTCCGCTTCCAGTTCAGCCTGCTCGCGTTTGGCCTCATCATACTCACTATTTTCCGAAAGGTCACCCAGCTCACGCGCAGCAGATATGCGCTGAGAAATCTCCGCTCTTCTTACCTGCAGATAATAATCCAACTTTTCCTGAAGCTTTGCCTTTCCCTCGGCAGTCATCATATTTTTATTTTCGCTCATACATAAAACTCCTTAACCGCTAAATACACCATATTATATTACACCCTGTCCGTTATGTCAAACAGATCAGGCCGCCGTTTTTTGATCTCCTTCGCCAAAGCTTGGCCATAAAACAAAAAGCCTAAATCAGCAGGATGCACGCAGCCGTCGTAATAATAATCCGAAACACATGGTACAAACGCCGCTGTTTCAATCACATCAATTCCGTTCCTGGCTGCGGCATCTCGAATCATATCCCTTACATTTTCCAGCGATAATCCGTTTTTCAGCTGCTCTTCCCCCTTGCACCATATCGGAAGGATTGCAAATATCGGGATCTTTTCATATAAAAACGCCGCCTTTTTAAAATAGCAATCTACCGCAAGCGATAGATTTTCCCTCTTTTTATCCCAGTCATTGACGCCATAGGCAACGGTGACAATACTCGGTTTAAAAGGAAGTGACGGGTCAAGATTCTGTTCACAAAACACATCACCGCCTATCCCCTGGTTCAGCAATTCAGCCTGCATCGCATCAGCCAGCAGATTGGCATAGGAAAGCTGCGGATGCCGCGCATCCATCCCCTGTGTGATAGAATCGCCTACCATCAGCAATTTCTGTTTGCGCTTTGCGGGTGTTACAGTTCCGTCAGGCACCGTAACGTTTTTAAGTTCAATTCCCGCAACATTCGGAAAATATATTGTAATGCGGACGGTTTTTTTGCTTTTTGCAGGTATTTCAAGCAAAAACCGATCTGTATCGGTATTGGTCTCCTTATAATGATGGTGTACATTAACGCCGTCAACAAGAGCATCCACTGCATAGTATCGGCGTCCCGAACCGGGAAAAATACGGAAATCGAAAGAAACCTCCCCGGGCAAAGAATAAAAATCCAATTTTATTCCTGCTGCCGCGTACTGCCGCGGGGAGAAGCCGCGTTCATCAAGTATTTTTTCCTGTTGAGGCGTAAACCGAAAAAAGCGCCAATATCCCTCATGCGGCTCAATTCTAACCGCACCAAAGGTTATTTCCCGTATTGCTTCTATATCTAAAAGCACAAAACCACTCCTTAAGCTCTATCTGAATTTTCTATAAAAACAACAGAAAATTTTTTGCTGTATAAAGCAATCTGT
>URTC01000314.1 GCA_900550765.1 uncultured Clostridia bacterium
TTTCCATCTCCCTTTTTCTCTTATCAGCAAAGTTACACCGGTATATACCTGATGTGTATTCCCCTGCAGCATAGCGAGCATCTCTATTGCAGCTGTCTCATCTGCCGGTTTACCTAAAATCTTACCCTCATAAGATACAACGGTATCTGCACCGATCACAACCACATCTCTCAGATCTCGGTTCTCCTCTTCCTCCAGCGCGTATGCCGTAAACATAGCTTTCTGACGAGAAAGTTCCTCCACCACTTTCGCAGGCTCTGCACTGGTGATCCGTTCTTCCCCGCTGGCAGGCTTCACTTCAAAGGCGACTCCTACCTGGCTTAAAAGTTCCCGCCTCCTGGGAGATGCGGAAGCAAGCACGATTTTCTTCATGTGTAATTCCTCTCTTTCCTGTGTTATCAGTATAACCGTTTCTGTAAATGGGCGCAACCGAAATCGTTGCAGGAGCATTTTGTACTTATCCATTTATTCCTGATGACGAAAAAACAACACAAGCAGTACACCCTGATACCTCTTCACGGTGTACTGCTGTCATATGTTTCGTATTCTTTTTGACAGTTTTTATGCTTTCGGTAATTTGAAAGAGCTCTTCAGAGATACAATGCGGTTAAATACCGGCTTTTCATCGCTGTCCTCATCCTTGCGAAAGTATCCCATACGAATAAACTGGAAAGAATCTCCTACCTCTGCATGCTCCAGCGATTTTTCCGCCACTCCCTGTTTTACAATCAGAGAATCGGGATTCACACGCTCGGAAAAATCCAGATCTTCTCCTTCACGCTCATCCAAAAGATAATCATAAAGTCTAAATTCTGCAGGAATACAGTGATTCGCATCTACCCAGTGCAGTGTTCCTTTGACCTTGCGTTCCGCTCCGGCACAGCCGGATTTCGTATCCGGATCATACTCGCAATGCACCTCATACACCACGCCGTTTTCATCCGTTTTAACGCCGGTACATTTTACAATATAAGCTGATTTCAACCTTACCTCACCGCCTACAAAAAGCCGGAAAAATTTTTTCGGCGGATCGATCATAAAATCCTCCCGTTCAATATATAACTCACGCGAGAAGCTGACTTCACGGCTGCCTAAAGCCTCATCACTGTGATTTTCAGTCAAAAGCAGCTCTCTTTTGCCCTCCGGATAATTATCGATTACTAAACGGATAGGATCCAGCACAGCCATTTTCCGCATTGTTTTTGCCGCAAGGTCCTCACGGACACAATGCTCCAGCAAGGCTGCCTCCACTACGGAATTACTTTTGGCTACGCCGATGCGGTCGCAGAAATCACGGATGGCCTCCGGCGTATACCCCCGGCGGCGCAGACCTGCAATCGTAGGCATACGCGGGTCGTCCCAGCCGCTTACGCTTTTTTCCTCCACAAGCTTTTTCAAATAGCGCTTGCTCATAATGGTGCGCGTCATATTCAGCCGGGCAAATTCAATCTGCCGAGGCTTGGCCGGCAGCTCCACATTTTCAACCACCCAATCATACAGCGGCCGGTGGTCCTCAAACTCCAGCGTACAGATGGAATGAGTCACATTTTCCATCATATCTTCAATCGGATGCGCATAATCGTACATAGGATAAATGCACCAATCGTTGCCGGTGCGATAATGCTCCATGCGCAGAATACGGTAAAGGATCGGGTCCCGCATATTGATATTGGGCGAAGCCATATCAATTTTAGCACGCAAAACTTTTGCGCCGTCCGCAAACTCACCCGCGCGCCTCCGACGGAACAAATCCAATTTTTCTTCTACGCTGCGATTGCGGTAAGGACTCTCTTCTCCCGGCTGCGTCAAGGTTCCGCGTTTTTCCTTGATCTGTTCGGCACTCATATCGCAAACGAACGCCAGCCCTTTTTGTATCAGTACTTCCGCCTGCTTGTACATCTCTTCAAAATAATCCGCGGCATAACAGAGTTTATCATATTCAAATCCCAGCCACTTTACATCCTGTGCGATAGCCTCCACGTAAAAATTGTCTTCTTTTGCCGGGTTGGTATCATCCATGCGCAGATTGCATGTCCATCCGTACTTTTTTGCACTACCGAAATCCACACAAATCGACTTTGCGTGGCCAATGTGCAGGTAGCCGTTCGGCTCCGGCGGAAAACGCGTAACGATTTTCAAATTTCCCTCATTTTGCGCCAGGTCCTGTTCTACAATTTCCTGTATAAAATTCCGTTTTAATTCCTCTGCCATTCTCTCCGCATCCCTTTTTGAATTTGATATATCGTTATTGTATCATCATGCCGATATTTTTGCAATTAGTTTATT
>URTC01000315.1 GCA_900550765.1 uncultured Clostridia bacterium
TTTTTAAATATTTTTTACTGGTTTTAGGAGCATTTATTGCGGCCATGGGATATGTGCTGTTTATTCTTCACGCGTCTTTGGCACCGGGAGGTGTGAGCGGTATCGCCGCGCTGATCAATTTTATTACGGGTTTTCCGGTAGGAATTTCGATTCTTTTGATCAATATCCCGCTGTTTCTTTAAAGCAGGAAGCATTTGGGCATGGAATTCGGCATCAAATCTTTGATCGGGACAATCGCTCTTTCGGTTTTTATTGATGCGGTGCCGATCAAAAGCCCGGTAGAAAATGATCCTTTGGTCTGCGCGGTGTTTGGAGGCGTGCTTACGGGCCTGGGGCTGGCTCTTGCATTTTCCTCCGGCGGCAGTACGGGCGGCGTGGATATTCTAGGCAAACTGGTACACGCGCGGCGCCCGGAGATGAGCCTGGGATCAATCATGCTGGCTACCGACGCAGTTATCGTGTTATGTTCTATGCTTGTTTCCGGTATTATGACGGGTCTGTATTCGTTAATCGCGGTATTTTTTTCCACCAAGACCATAGATTATATATTGAATGGGTTTTCCAGTGCAAAAGCCTATTGCATTATCAGCCGCGAAAATGATAAAATCGCCCACCGCATCATGCAGGAGCTGGAACGCGGGGTTACTGTGCTGGAGGGACACGGTGCTTATACGGGAAATAAAAATAACATGCTTATCTGCCTGATACAGCGGCAGGATATTTCACGGCTGAAGCAGATCGTAAAGGCTGAGGATACCGGATCCTTCGTGTTTGTGCTTCCGGCTTCTGAGGTAATGGGTAACGGATTTTCAATAAAAAATTGACATTTGAGTCGCGTTTGTGATAGAATGTTTACAATAAGTGTTTTAGGAAGGGGAGTGTGCCGGTATGAAACGAATGGTTTCTCTTTTATGCGCGGCGGCACTGTTTTGTCTGGTATTTTACGGGACTGCGGCTTCTGCCGTTACCGGAAGCAATCTTCTGCCCGCAGATGCCAGTGAAATGCATCCTTCCAATGCGTATTGGTTTCCCTTCGGCGGTGAACTCGAATACCGGCAGGTAGAGGGAAACTCTATTTTAGTCTATCCAACGCTTCCCGGCAAGAGCTGGTGTTCGCCGGCTGTTGAAATTTTTAACCTGATCCAGGCGAGCGGTGCAGGCGAATACCGGATAGAATTTGATATCATGGTTTCTACCTCTCAGGCAAGTACCGGACTTAATACGCTTTTTCGGTGTACGAATCAAACCAGCTTGTGTACTTCGGCCAATGATGATAAAAGCGAATTCCGCGGCAGTTTGGGAAGAATTGATGAAATCAGTAATAACACCTGGCGGCATTTTTCAAGCACCTTTGGCGTAAGCAGAGAAGATATTGTCGGCAGCAACAGCTGGATTCTTTGCTTTGATGCCATCGGAGAGGATATTTCCTACATATATCTTGATAATGTGAGTTTGGTGAAGCAATCAGAAAATTATGCATCGCCGGCGCCGACGCCGATTTCGCCGCAGCAGAATTCCGATCCGCTGATGGCAGTGACCGATGCTAAAATCTCTGCGGATAACGGTACGAATCTGATCGAAAAAGCTTCCGCTGATTTTGATACTATCTCTGATGCCAGCGGCTGCCGTTGGTTCCCTTTTCAAGGGGATGCCCTTACTGTGGAAAAGACCGGGTATCAGGGAAATTGTATTACGATGTACAATGTACGGTATTCCTGGTGCTCTCCGGCACTTAATATTTATCCGTATATTACGCAGAGCGGACAATATATCGTAGCAATGCTGATCAGGGTTGAATTTAACGGCACTGCCTCCAGTCCGTCGCTTACACTGCGGGGGGACAGCCAGAATTCTTTTATTCAAAATCATAATACGCAGTTTTTTACAGGGATCGGCGGTACCCAGGAGAAGATTGTATCCGGTGAATGGACGGCAGTTTCCGGTACTTTTACGGTTACTCAGGGGGATTTGGCAGGTGCACATCATTGGGCGCTGTGCCTTGGAAACTTGCCGGAAGATACGGTAAGCGTAAGTATTGATGGTGGTTCACTTGTCAAGGATGGAAATGTGCAGCCACCGGCGGGCGGAGGACAGCAAAACAACCAGAATGGTCAGAATGAATTGAACAGCAGTATGGAAACAGGAAGTAAAGTGATCTTCAATCCGCTTACTTGGGCTGCGGCGATCGGTACGGCGGGAGCCACACTTAGTCTTGTATTGGTGGCGATCGCGTTTAAAATAAAACGGAATCGAGCA
>URTC01000316.1 GCA_900550765.1 uncultured Clostridia bacterium
ATGTCTACCAGGCGCTTGGCAATGGCCGGACGTGCCATAGAGGTTCCTAACAGATACTTGTTTTCATAGACTGCATTGGCCTGAACGCAGGGAACAATGTAATTGTCGCAGAAATCATCTACCAGGTCTTCAATATATAATTTAGAAGCGCCGGACAGTCTTGCACGTTCTTCCAGACCGTCCAGTTCATTGCCCTGTCCGCAGTCGATGCAGCAGCAGATTACATCATAGTCAAAGGTTTCCTTCAGCCATGGAATAATAGCGGTAGTGTCCAGTCCGCCGGAATAAGCAAGTACAACTTTCTCTTTCATAATTATAATCCTCCTCATATATGTTCCATTTTCTTTGTAATCAAATGTTATGACCTCATAAATATACAACACTTTTTCAAATAATGCAAGCATAAATTGAATTTTTATAAAAAGTATTCCGCCACAAGCCCGGCACCATAGATATTCAAAGCAATGGAAAAAATACATATCCCCCATGCGCCGGCGCCGGCTTTTAAATCCTGTTTACTTAAATATAATGCCAAATAAGGAATCATGTCTATAAAATAGCGGGCGCCAAACTGACATCCGCCCAATGTTTTATGCATACAGGTAACAAGAATAAAAATCAAAAATATGCACAGCCAGCTAATATCTGTAAGCTTATCTCTGCTTTTTAGACAATTGGTAAAAACAAATACCATAAATACTAAAATAACGGGATTGACTAAATAAAAAGCGCTGGCGGTATACATATTAAATTTCACCCCGGCGGGAACAAAGATCTCTGTTCCTAAAACGGAAATATTCTTCCAGATAAATTCCGGAAGCTGAAAAATCTGTGTCAGATTCTGCGGCAGATAAGCCAAAGAAAATTGACCGTTTTCAGAATTCACAAATTCCGGCAGATAATTATGTCCGAATTCCAAAGGATTGCCAAAACGGGCATAATTGTAAGCCATCAGACTTACTGCTACCATAGCTGGAGCGATTAAATAAAGAGAAAAACGTTTAAAAACTTGAAATTTTGCAGTGCCATCTTTACGAATATGCTGGTACAATTCCCACAGTAAAAACGGAAGAAATAACACTGTAAAAGGCCGGCAGCCCACGGCAAGCGCCGCAAAAAAAAGAGAAAGCCCCCAGCACCATTTCTTTGGGGAAGAAATAAGTGCAACCGCTAAAGAACACAGCATAAAGGAAAGCCCCTGTGCCTCATGCCACACGCCGCCGAAAAGAATAATGCCTAAAAAATTTGTACCAACACTGCATAAAAGGCCGTAACAAACCGCCGTGGCCGGCGGATGTTTACGCAAAAATAAACAGGTAAGCGCGAAACCGGAGATTAGGCAATATAGATACCCATACATTTGGTTCGGCGTATTTTGGCCAAAAAACGGCGTAAGAAAAAATTCAATACAGGAAGGCACCGGAGGAAAGCTTACATAAATTTTATCCTCAAAAAAAGCAAGCTCCAAATATGCTACTGAACTTTTTTCTACCTCTAATGATGTTTTCCCCTCATGCCAGGCAAGTGCTTGGCGCGTATAACTATCATAATGGTTATGCGCAAAAACATCTTCGCCGTTGGCTGCAGCAATATAAAATAATACTGAAAAAATGTTATACTACACACGTAGAGTCTGTTATAAAAAGGGCAGTACATTGTGGACAACAACAGTGTAAATGAAAAGAACAGGAGGTTTTGAAAATGCTCAGCAGAGGAGACGCAGTTGTATATAAGTGCAGAGGAGTGTACAAGGTAGAAGAAGTAGGAAAACTGGATTTTTCATTTGTGGATGGCAAGAAAGATTATTATACATTACAATCCATAGACAATCAGAGAGATAAGGCGTATGTTCCGATTGATGATGAGAAGAACATCCGTCGTCCGGTGAGTGAGCAGAAGGCGAAGGAACTGTACGATGAGTACAGTTTTTTTGACAAAGAGGTGGTGTATTATCCATCAAAGGATGTGCTTTTTTACCAGTCGGATATCAGGGGCAATCTCCTGACAGCGGAGCGCATCAGGGCTTTGAAGGCTATCCATGAGCAGGAGAGTGTGACACTTGTGACCACCTTTGACGCGCTGATGAATACGATGGCGCCGATAGAAAAGATGTGGGAAATCGTGCTTACACTTGAGCAGGGACAGCTTTTGGATTTGAAGGAAATTCATGCTGCTCTTATCAGAATGGGCTATGAAAAAGAGTATCAGGTCCAGACGATGGGACAGTTTTCTGTCAGGGGCGGTATTCTTGATG
>URTC01000317.1 GCA_900550765.1 uncultured Clostridia bacterium
ATGCGCCACCTCTACAGCTGGTTTAACATATTTTTCATGAATATCTACCGGAATGCCCCGGCCGTTATCCTTTACGGAGCAGGAACCGTCCTCATGAATTGTGACCACGATGTTATCGCAAAATCCAGCCAAGGCTTCGTCTATAGAGTTATCCACCAGTTCTTGTACCAGATGATGCAAGCCCCTTTCATCCGTCGAGCCTATGTACATGCCCGGTCTGCGGCGCACAGCCTCCAGCCCCTCCAAAACCTGGATCTGTGATGCATTGTAATTGTTTTCTGTCATAATCGTTTTCCTTTCAACCCCCATGCTTTACAGCAAAGCAAGCTTTCCTTTTCCTCCCAAAACGTTCATTTTGTCATGCCCATCCGGCAAGCTATTTCTTATTATATTTATATATAATAATATATTTATATATAATATAACATAATTATATTGTTCTGTAAAGCAGTTTAACCGCAGCAGCCAAAAATCCCATGCAAAAACAGCAAAAAAGCGATATCTTAAAATTTTTCTTGCATTCTTTCCCCGGAATGATATAAAATATCTATAGCAGAAAGAATCTGGAGGCGAAACAAAATGAAACCGTTCATTTTTACCGGTTTGCAGGGAGACTGCCATATTCAGGGAATTGCTGTTGATCCTCAAAAACAGCTGATCTACTATTCCTTTACCACACGTTTTATCAAAAGCACATTTGACGGAAAGATTCTGGGAACAGTAGAAGGGCTTACCGGGCATTTAGGCTGTATTGATTTTTTTGAAGAAGACGGCCGTGTTTACGGTTCTTTAGAATATAAATGCGATAAAATCGGAAAAGGAATCTCACAGATTTCACAAACAGCCGAACATCGCGAAAGTGCGTTTTATATTGCGATATTTGATGTGGATAAAATTGACCGTATTGGAATGGTTGCGGAATTAGTCGGAATTATGACGGCCGTTTATGTAAAAGAAGCTACAGACGCCCATAACGGATCAGGAAAAAATAAAAATGGTGAGCCCGTCAAACATAAATATGGGTGCAGCGGCATTGACGGTACTGCCTTCGGACCGATGTTCGGTCAGCAAAACGACACAAAAAAATATCTTTTTGTTGCCTACGGCATTTACAGTGATCTAACGCGGGAAGATAACAATCATCAGATTCTTCTGTGCTATGATCCTGAAAAACTGCGCACCTTTGCAAAGCCGCTGAATCAGAATTCCATGCACAAAAGCGGTCCTCAAAAGCCGGAAGCCAAGCTGTTTCTCTATACCGGCAATACCAATTACGGTGTACAGAATTTAGAATATGACGCCTTTACACATGCTTATTTTATGGCCGTATATCCCGGCAAAAAACCGGAATATCCCAACTATTATCTCTTTGCCGCGGATGCCGCAGAAGCGCCGTATCAAGGAACTATTCAGGGAACCGAAGAAACGGGGATGCTGCTTTCCCTTCTAAAAAAAGGAATCTATCATGAAAAAAGCAATACCTACGGATGGCGATTCCCCTTCGGCTCCACTGGACTGTATGCCTTTGGCGACGGCACTTATTACATTTCGGAACCGCACCTGTCCCAAAATGGACACTGCAGTCTGATTCTTCCCTATACCTGGCAGGAAAGCGCGCCTTTTGTGCTGGATGTACCCGCCCCGGAGAAAACAGATGATGCCCGCAGATAATTTTTTTACCGGCAAAAGACTGCGAAAAGCATAGCGGTTATAAAGCAGCGATAGCCCAATTCCTAGCCTATCCTGCCAAGCAGGCAGGCGTTTTCTAAATACGTTTGCAGCCCCGCATTCCCTTTTCCTTTTAAAAATAAAACGGGAACGGCTTTTGCCGTTCCCGTAATTTCATATCCATCGTGCTGCGTTAAAAGCCGTACCTGCTGTTTACCGGCACCCACAGCGGAAAACAATACTGGAGCCTGTGCAGCAGCTCTGATTTCTGCTCAAAGCTTCGCTCCTCTGGCCGGGAATCAACCGTATACAGCTGCTTTCAATATGTACTGCTCTCTGCACCATGCAGGCAATACATCTTTTACACTGTTGACACGTCATTTTATCACTCCCCCCGAATATTATTTTATGCTTTTTCTTTGCGCTTTGCTTGCATTTTAATAAAAAATCGCTTAATATATTAATAGTTTTTATTTTTCAGGGGAGGATTTATGCGCATCGTTATTTCCGTCTGCGGCGGTCTGCTCGCCCTCGCCGCGATCATTGTTTTAGGCTATATCGTAATAAAAGAACTGTT
>URTC01000318.1 GCA_900550765.1 uncultured Clostridia bacterium
CCCTTCACATATTCTTGCATTTGCCGACACATTAATAATACAAGGCTGCGAAAACAGCTCAAAAACCTCTTTTTCAACCGGAAGCCTTTTAAAATCAATCACAAACCGCACATACTGCATATCAGAAAGAATCTCGACGCCGTGAAGCTCTCGCGGCGGAACCAGGACTACATCCCCCGGAAACAGCTTCTTCCTCTCGTATTCAAATACACATTCCGCATCGCCGGAAATAAAATACAGCACTTCATACCATTCATGCCGATGCAGTGAAATCTCATTATACTGCGGCTTTTCCGTTACACGGTAAGAGTATTGCCAATCCTTAAAAAACACATAGCTATTCATCATAATCACCTATACTATTATATCGTATCGTATACTTTTTGCAATATATTTTGATAAAAATATCAATTCTCATGCTATACTGTCTATGCTATACTAAAAAAACAGGAGATGATACAATGAAGCAATTTTGCTGTGACGCCCTAACTGTAAAAATTTCAGATACCGCCGCAGAACTTGGAGATACCGCAGGCAAAGATATTATCCAGGCAATACAGAAAGAGCTTAGAAAAAAAGAAGAAATCAACATAATTTTTGCCGCTGCTCCTTCGCAAAATGAAACACTGCGGGCATTACTTGCAGAAAAGAATGTGCCGTGGGAAAAAATCAATGCTTTTCATATGGATGAGTATATCGGTCTGCCGAAAGGCTCCCCTGCGGCATTTGGCTATTATTTGGCCCAGCATATCTTTAAAAAAGCCCCGTTTCGCGCCATACATTATATCAATGCATCGGCAACCGATCTTTCTGCCGAGGCCCAACGGTATTCTGCCCTTCTAACAGCATATCCGGCAGATATCATATGTTTAGGGATAGGCGAAAACGGACATCTTGCCTTCAATGACCCACCTGTAGCTGATTTTAACGATCCTCTCCTTGTAAAAAAAGTGGCATTGGACCAAACCTGCCGGATGCAGCAGGTACACGACGGATGTTTTGCTTCCCTTGATGAGGTCCCCCGTTATGCACTTACCCTCACAATTCCGGCACTTATTAACGCAAAGCATCTGTTCTGCTCCGTTCCCTATGCGGCCAAGGCAGCTGCCATCAAAGAAATGCTTACTACAAACAAGATTGATGAGCACTGCCCCGCCTCGATTCTGCGCAGACATCCTCATGCAGTTTTATATTGCGACAAAGAAAGTGCGGCGAAAATAAATGCTACGATATAAATGCGATAAAATTTTAACAGAAACCGGAATTTTTGACGGATATGTTTATGTACAGAACGAAAAAATATACGCCGTAACAAAGGAAGAACTGCCCTTCCGTAAAGAAATCGATCTCCGTACATTTTTTCTGGCACCGGGCTTTATCGATCTCCACTGCCACGGCGGAGATGGTTTTGAATTTATAGACGCTACCCCCGAAGCTTTTTCTCGCTGCTGTCAAATTCATTATCAACATGGCACCCGCATCCTATATCCTACTTTCTCGGCTTCAGCTTTCCCAATTTTAAAAAAAGCCCTTACTATATTTGCAGCAGAAAAGGATCGGCAGCAAATGATCCTTCCCGGTGCACACTTAGAAGGACCCTACCTCTCTCCTCAAATGTGCGGTGCGCAAGACGCCGGCGCTGTCCGTGCCCCTGTTCGTCAGGAATATACTGCTTTAGTAAAACAGTTCGGTACTCTTATTAAACGCTGGACGTACGCTCCGGAACTGGACAAAAGCGGTGCTTTTATCCGCTTTTTAACAGAACATAAAATCATTGCTTCTATGGGGCATTCCGCCGCGACTTATGCAGAAGTCCTTCCTGCCTTTTCCGCAGGATGCCGCTTGGTTACTCATCTTTATTCCTGTACCTCCACCATTACACGGCAAAACGGGTTCCGGAAGCTGGGGATCATTGAATCTGCATTTTTACTTAAAGATATGCTTGTTGAAGCGATTGGAGATGGCTGCCATCTTCCGCTTAGCAGGTATAATGAATTGCAGCGGACTCACCAGCAGCGGAAACATTCCGTATTTGATCGAGGACGGAGTTGCCAAATTAACGGACCGCAGCGCTTTCGCAGGCAGCATCGCTACTGCAGACGTTCTTTTAAAACAAGCGGTACAAGCCGGCATTGAATTAAATAGCGCAGTAAATATGCTTACCGCCATACCGGCCAAAGCAATGCACTTAGCAGAATACGGGTCAATAACCCCCGGAAATCGTGCTGTTTTTACCGTATTTGA
>URTC01000319.1 GCA_900550765.1 uncultured Clostridia bacterium
GACGATTTTTGTAATCGGCGAGGGTGATTTGCCCACTACGGCCCAATGCTTTCTCACGTAGAATTGCGATAGGCTTTTGTAAGGCCTGCTGTGCAGTTTTATAGGTGTCACTTCCATAGATTGAAATATGATAAACCATATCCTCATTAAGAGCCTCTGCGGTTTTTTCCATTTCATAAAGACGTGACTTGGGATTGGATTTCCAGCCTTCGACTGTAAATAGCGTATCTCCTGTGGAAAGACGTGTTTGTTCTTGTTTTTTGACTAGAAGAATATTTGTAAATGATTTCCGCAAGCAAACAGGAACATCTTCAATAGGAGCAATCTTATAGTAGTCAGCTAAAGGACTTGCTTGCATAAGCGCATCTATTGATTCAAAGTTTACAGTCTGATCGGAAGAAAATGCCAAGAAAATTTGCAGACGACTCCCTTTTGGACGTTCATGAGTATAGCTAAGGAAAAAATGTAGGGTTGTATGGATTAGAACAGTATTCCTTTGCCATTGACGTAAAAAACGATTATGTCGCTCAAGAATACCATCTATACCTTGTTCACCAAGAGATTGATATTTAACTAGCTCTAAATCGGGAATGTACGGAATCTCATAGAAATGCCACATCATGGGGTACGCCCTCCGTGCAATCGAAGCAATTAGTCTTCATAACTAAGACATCCTTGGCGCTCTCTCGGATAGTAGTAAGCATCATAATGCGAACAGTACTGGCGGCCATTACTATCACGGTCATAAGGGTTCCAATAGATACATCCGTCAGAACAGTTGTGTCCGCAAAAGGCACCCGCAGGAATTTTCACAGAGGTTATATTGTTTTTGTCCATAATGTTTTTCTCCTTTTTATTGTATTAAAGTGTCAGATTCAATTCTTCGGGCGTAATAGAAAGTCCGGATAATTGATCATAAACTGCGAGATAAGGGAAAACTCCAGTATGAGGAATAACAATCGGAAAATACAACTTTTTCACATAAGCATTCATAATTGATCGAATATAGACTATATCAGCAGATGACTAGCATTGACATCCGTGCCCCTCTTTATGGGTGTGAAATATTCCTTTAAAAATAATTCCTTGAGCGTCCCAGTCCGATATTGTTTGATTCAAAAGCAATTCATTGGGAACATACTGGCAAGATTTCCTAAAAGATATTTTTCCTGAATCGACAAAAATGGTATTAATTGTGTTTTTTGATTGCCCAAGCAAGCCACCCATTTCAGGTGGAGCGGATGGAAGGTTGTAGAGCAAGTTGTACAAAGATTCGGTAATTAACACGACAAGACATCCTATAATTACAGTAGTGGAACTTAATATTATAGCTGAAAATAGCATACTCACTTTTGGGTTAGCGGTTGCTTCGAAGTGTTCTTTGAATTTAAAAGGTGTACTTTTCAAAATTTTGCAAAGCTCACTCTTTATAAGGCATTATGCCACAAATCTCGCTTTAATTCAAGAGAAATTGGAAGTTTCAACGAAAATATATCATCGTTTTAAAAAGTACACCTTTCAAAATTTTGCAAGGAGTTTGCTTAGGTGGACTTTTCAAATTGGATAGATTTCCCATAGAACGTACCTACGGGTAAATCGCAGGTTTCCGCAGCTTCTTTAAGGGTCAATTTCTTATCTCTCCATGCTTTATGCACCTCATAGAAGTTGTCTGGAAGCGGCCGGGGCGGTCGGCCAAACTTCACACCGCGAGCCTTTGCCGCTGCAATGCCCTCCGCCTGCCGCTGCCGGATGTTGGTGCGCTCGTTCTCCGCCACAAAGGAAAGCACCTGCAGCACAATGTCGCTCAGGAAGGTGCCCATCAGGTCTTTGCCGCGCCGGGTGTCCAGCAGTGGCATATCCAGCACCACGATGTCAGCGCCCTTTGTTTGGGTGAGCAGCCGCCACTGCTCTAAAATTTCCGCATAGTTGCGCCCAAGTCTGTCAATGCTTTTGATATAAAGCAGATCGTCTTTTTTTAATTTTCGCACCAGCCGCTTGTACTGCGGACGGTTGAAGTCCTTGCCGGACTGCTTGTCCATAAAAATATTTTTGTCCGCCACGCCCTTGCCGTGCAGCGCCACCAGCTGCCGATCCTCGTTCTGATCCACGCTGGACACGCGGATATAACCATATACGCCCATACGTCCTCCTTTTGCCGCGGGAAAAACAGCTCGCGCTGTCCCTTTCCCACCGTGAGACATGATTTTACACCCGTGGCCGCCGGCAAAAAAGCGTTGCC
>URTC01000320.1 GCA_900550765.1 uncultured Clostridia bacterium
ATCGCTTATGAACCAATCTGGGCAATCGGAACAGGTAAAACAGCTACAACAGAACAGGCTCAGGAAGTTTGTGCTGGAATCCGTGCATGCATCGCTGAAATCTATGATGAAGCAACAGCAGAAGCAATCCGTATTCAGTACGGCGGATCTGTAAATGCAAAAACAGCACCGGAACTGTTTGCACAGGCTGACATCGATGGTGGTCTGGTAGGCGGAGCTTCTTTAAAAGAAGATTTTGGACAGATCGTTAATTACAATAAATAATTAGTTAGAAAAAAATAAAGGAATCCCCGTATCTTGGAAAATATTTGAAAAGATACGGGGATTTTTTATAACCCTTCCAAATTAAATGGTGGGGTATATTCTTCTTTTGCGGAGGAAAGTTCCTGTACAAAGCCCTCTGTCAATCCCTTTTTCAGCATATAGTTTCGAGCGATGATGTATTCTTTTTTGGTGATTCTGCGGTTCAGTTCAGCAAAGGGCATGGAGGCATACGGTGTATATTGGCTCATCAGAGAAAACAAAACATCCCCCGGATGAAAGACGGAGCAGATCCAATCAATAACGCCAAGGGTATTTTCCAGATTTCCCGGCAGGATCAGATGCCGGATCAGTACACCGCGCTGCAGAAGGCCGTTCTTTATTTGATAGGGACCGGTTTGCCGGAACATCTCGGTAATGGCTTTTGTTGCTGTCTCAAAATAATCCGGCGCGCCGGCATATTTTTGCGCGGGTTCAATCATGGAAAATTTTAAATCCGGCAGGTAGACGTCCACATTGCCTTCTAATAGTTTTAAAGAGGAAACGGATTCATAGCCGGAGGAGTTCCACACTACCGGAAGCGGAGCGTCCCTCAGCAGCGGAACTAATTGCTGGGTGTAGTGCGTAGGGGTAATCAGGTTGAGGTTTTGTGCTCCTGCGTTTTTCAATTCATAAAAAATTTCCCTCAGGCGGCGGGAAGATACGGTTTTGCCCGTGCCGCCCTGTGAAATTTCTTTATTTTGGCAAAAAATACACCGCATATTACAGCCGCTGAAGAAAATGGCGCCGCTGCCGGATGTACCGCAGATGCACGGTTCTTCCCAGTAGTGCAGCCCTGCACGGGCCAGCCTGAATTCCGCTTTTACGCCGCAAAATCCGGGGACTGCGGTGCGGTTGGCATTACATGTACGGGGACACTGGTTACAAAGCGTCATACGAAAGGCTCCTTAATCGATAATTCAGAGAACAGGCAGGAATAAAATTCTTATAGCGTTCCGGAAAAGGATTGTGGCCGCAGCGGTTTAAAATATGCATTAGGGAATATTCGATTCCTGCAGAGGTTCGGCAATCCCTGTGCCGCTGCGGAAGGCAAGTTCAAAATCTTTTAAGGATCCGATGGCACCCGGTTCGCCGTGCGAAAACGAGAGTACGGTAGGGCGCGCCCCCATAAAAATGAATCATGGCTTTTTTCCTGTAATAGCCTGAAACTTTTTTTATTGTACCATACAATCCATGTCACATACAAGCACAATTGTTCTTTTCGGCGTGCTATACTAAAAACAGAAGGCGCCGAAAGCAGCGCTCATTTTTATTGGGGGGAATGGATTTTGTTGACTTTTACAGTAGAGGATCAAGAGATCACGCGTACGGATACGGAAAAGGTGATCGCCGGCAGCGTCAATTATGTTCAGGCAGTATTTACCTTTGATGAAGCCTGGAGCGGCCTTACCATAACGGCGTATTTTCAGATAGGATCGATCCGGCGCGCCGTGATGGACGTGAAAAGCGGGGTTGCCGTTACGGTGCCCTGGGAGGTGCTTCGGCCGGGAAACCTGCATGTGTATGTGGAAGGGTATGACGGCACTGTGCGTCTGACTGCCGCGCGTATGCGCAGGCCGGTAAGGATCTTTGCCAGCGGCCGGGGACACTGTTCGGAGCCTGCAGGCGTACCTTCTAAGGATGTATATGAACAGCTGCTGGATGCGTTTCAGGCTTCTAAAGAGCTGGTGCAGGAAGTTTATGATGACGCGCAAAGCGGCAATTTGGACGGCAAGGGCCTGGAATTCTTATGGGATGGTACCTGTCTTGGTGTACGCAAAGAGGGACAGCAGGATTATCTGTTTTCCGATCTTATCGGTGACAGCGGAGTATATGTGGGCAGCGGGGAGGTTCCCTCCGGCTGCCGGGTGCAGATCGATCCGGAGGGAAACGCCAGCCGGCTGGTACTGACCGTAAACGGTGT
>URTC01000321.1 GCA_900550765.1 uncultured Clostridia bacterium
TACACGGTTCGTTGGTCAAGCGGTTAAGACGCCGCCCTCTCACGGCGGAAACACGGGTTCGATTCCCGTACGGACTGTTACTATTATAAATATAATAGCCCAACCCGAAAAAATGTTGTCGTATGACAGCATTTTTTTATTTAATCATAGGAAATTCCTTCCTATGATTAAATAACGCTCCGCGAGCTGCGCATCCTCGCGGAAATAAAGTTTATGATGGAGAAACGGCGGCAGAGGCTTTGGAAAATGTGGAAACAGTTATTTCCGAATGGATAGAGACGGCAAAGGCTATTGGGCGGGAAATTCCAGTGCCAAAAGGAAAATTGATGTACGCATAATGAAAAATCCAGTGTTTTCATGGAATCGTCCGTGAAAACACTGGATTTTTTACGAAATAAACTTCTTTACAATTCAATGGTCAGTTCTACCGGACAGTGATCCGAACCGAACACATCGGTATGGATAGCTGCTCCGGTGAGACTGGAATCTAACCGCTTTGAAGTGAGGAAATAATCGATCCGCCATCCGGCGTTTTTCTCGCGGGCTTTAAAGCGGTAGGACCACCAGGAATAAATGCCCTCGGCATCCGGATAAAAATAGCGGAAGGTATCCGTAAAACCGGCGTTTAAAAGTTCGGTCATTTTTTCCCGTTCTTCATCGGAAAAACCGGCATTTTTGCGGTTGGTCTTTGGATTTTTCAGATCGATCTCCGTGTGTGCAACATTTAAATCGCCGCAGAGAATGACCGGCTTTTTGCTGTCGAGCTGAAGAAGATAAGCGCGGAAAGCATCTTCCCATTCCATGCGGTAGGGAAGCCGCGCCAGTTCGTTCTGGGAGTTTGGAGTGTAACAGGTGACAAGGTAGAAGCTGTCATATTCGAGGGTGATCACCCGGCCTTCGGTATCGCAGATTGCGGTGCCGATGCCGCGTGTGACCTGAAGAGGTTCGTGTTTTGCAAAGATTGCCGTGCCGGAGTAGCCTTTTTTCTCGGCGTAATTCCAGTACTGGTGGTAGCCAGGCAGGTCAAGATCAATCTGTCCCGCCTGTAGCTTGGACTCCTGAATACAAAAGAAGTCCGCATCTATACTGTTAAAAAAATCAAGGAAACCTTTCTGGACGCATGCGCGCAGTCCATTTACATTCCACGATATAAATTTCATGTCTTAGTCCTCCATATCACTGCAATCTCCTAATAAAATAACAAAATCGCATTTTCTTTTTGGCAATTTTACTACAAAATCGCATTTTTTAAAAGAGGTTTGCATCTGCAGATTGAACTTTTTCCATAAAATACGTATAGAGGAAGAAAATACGCAAGTAAATTTTTCTTACAGCACATCGCTTCCATCAGGAATCTTTGAGATGATAGTTCTGTTAATCCTGATTAAGAATAATGTCGAAACAGTAAAGGATATCACCTCTGCTATCGGGAAAGCCCACCATACAGCGTGAAGTCCATCAAGCCTTGAAAGGATGTATGCTGCCGGGATTAAAACCACAAGCTGACGCATGATTGATACGATCATGGAAAAGACAGCTTTTCCCAAAGCCTGGAATACTGTGCCGACGATAATACAAAACCATGCGATGAGGAAATGCACTCCGATTATTCTGAGCGCCGGAACACCGATTTTGAGCATATCGTCAGAGGCGCTGAACATTCCAAGAAGCACTTGTGGTATGAACTCAAAGCAGGCAAAGCCAACAAAGAGCAGACAGAATGCTGTTATCAGGCTGACCTTTATTGTCTTAACCATACGCTTTCTGTTCTGTGCACCGTAGTTGAAGGCGATGATAGGTGTGATTCCGTTGTTCAGTCCGAATACAGGCATAAAGAAGAAGCTCTGCAGCTTGAAATAAACACCGAAAACAGCAGCGGCAGTCGATGAAAAGCCGATAAGTATTCTGTTCATGGCATATGTCATTATAGAGCCTATAGACTGCATGATGATTGACGGAATACCGATAGCATAAATGGTTCCCATGATTTTGAAATCCGGGCTGTAGCCCGTGAAGCTCAGGCTGATTTCATGATTGAATTTGTGGTTGCAGACAAAAGCAACAACGGCGGCCACGCACTGTCCCACAACAGTTGCCACAGCAGCACCGGTAGCACCGAGCTTAGGGAAGCCAAGCAGTCCAAAGATCATGATAGGATCCAGAATGATATTTGTGATGGCACCGCAAAGCTGTGAGGTCATGCTGAAAATAGTTCTTCCTGTC
>URTC01000322.1 GCA_900550765.1 uncultured Clostridia bacterium
CCCGTGCTGCCTGCCTTGAAATTTGTCAAAGCTCACCGATCTCACTGAGCGAAAGATCTTCGTCAAAATGCATACGCAGAATTTTTGCCTGATTTTCGGTAAGCAGTTTTTCGTATGTATCCAGAAGAATAATAACAGCTGTACCTGAATCCACAACGGAACCTCCTGCAAAGCTAAGCTGTAAAGCAAAAATACTTTACAGCAAAATAATATAACCATTCGGAGGTTTTGTCAAGCACTTTTAAAGAATATTTGCAGCAAAATCCTGCGCGTCAAAGGGACGTAAATCATCGATTCCCTCTCCCACGCCGATATAGAGGATCGGCAGATTCATTTCCATGGCAATGGCTACAGCTACGCCGCCCTTAGCGGTGCCGTCCAGTTTATTGAGAATAATTCCGTCAAGTCCTACAGCCTCAGAAAAACCCTTTACCTGCTGCAGGGCATTTTGGCCTGTTGTAGCATCCAGCACGATCAGATTCTGCCGCCGCGCTTCCGGATATTCCCTGCCGATAACCCGGCCGATTTTGGCTAATTCATCCATTAAATTTTTTTTATTGTGAAGCCTTCCGGCAGTATCACAGATCAGCACGTCGATTTTTTTTGCTTTCGCGCTGGCGATCGCGTCAAAAACTACCGAGGAAGGATCTGCCCCATCGGATCCTCTGACGATGAATGCGCCGCTGCGTTTGGCCCATTCGGTAAGCTGATCTGCCGCGGCCGCCCGGAAGGTATCTGCCGCGGCTACCATAACGGATTTTCCGTTTTTACCGTAAAAATTAGCCAATTTACCGATGGCAGTAGTTTTACCAACGCCATTGACTCCGGTAATTAACAGTAAAAGCGGATACCTTTCCGCATCCTCTTTTACCGCTTTTGTAAGAATATCTGCAATACTCTGGCGCAAAAGCGTATAGATCTGCTCAGAATTTCCAATTTTCTCTGCCTTTACTTTGCTTTTTAGCTCCTTTAAAATAGCTTCTGTAGCCGGAACGCCGATATCGGAAGAGATCAAAACCATTTCCAGCTCTTCAAAAAATTCATCATTGATCTCTTTATAATATTTAACGAGCTCGTCCAACTTTTGTGAAATATTATTTTTTGTTTTTGCCAGGCCGCCGGCCAGCTTTTTCAGCCAGCTGTCTTTATTGAATATCCCCATCATATCTCCTTTATGTAAGCTTTACCGAAACGATTTTTGAAACGCCTTTTTCTTCCATCGCAACACCGTAAAGGCTGTCCGCCTCTTCCATGGTAGGCTTCCGGTGCGTGATAACAATGAATTGTGTATTGCTTGAAAATTTTCTTAAATAAGAAGCGAAATTCCCCACGTTTGCTTCGTCAAGTGCGGCTTCAATCTCATCCAAAATACAGAACGGCGTCGGCTTTAAATGCAGCATGGCAAACAGAATAGCAATTGCCGTAAGCGCACGTTCTCCTCCGGATAAAAGGCTTAACAGCTGCAGGCTTTTTCCAGGAGGCTGCGCTACGATCTCAATATCCGCTTCCAGTGCATTTTCTCCGTTTTGAAGCTTTAATTCAGCTTTTCCTCCGCCAAAAAGCTCCCGGAATGTTATGGCAAAATACTGATTGATTAATGCAAATTGCTCTCGGAACTGCTTGTCCATCTTTTTAATCAGTTCTGTGATAATCTCTCTCAGATCCGCCTCGGCTTTTTGCAGATCATTACGTTGGTTGGTAAGAGAATCGAAACGTTCTTTGGTTTCAATATATTCTTCAATGGCGTTAACATTGACATTTCCTAATGCGCCGATCGCCTTTTTTAGTCGGTTGATCTCTGTCTGCGCACCGCTCTGCTTAAAGGCAGGATCCCGGAATTCTTCTGCGGCGGCTTGCGTCAGTTCATACTCTTCCCATATCCGATTTTCCAAATAAGAGAGATCTGCATCTACCTTGCTGATAGCCATATCAATTATATGCCTGCGTTCACCGGCATCGTAGATTTCCTGTTCAAATCGGCGCCTTTTTTCCTCGTTCTCTTTATATAGCAATACCAGCGTTTCTTTTTCAGCTTCTTTTTCTTCTTGCTTTTCCATTTTTTCTTTATTTTTCTCTCTATTTCTCTCTACACACTCCTCAAACTCCTCATCCGAAACCTGAATATCCAGGTTTGAGGAGCTGCCATATTGAAACGGCTTCATCCGTAAGATTTTCCACCGGTCAGCGGTGATTTCGTCAATAAAGGCAGACATCACTT
>URTC01000323.1 GCA_900550765.1 uncultured Clostridia bacterium
CTAAGAATTAAAACTTCTGCCGATATTTCTAAATTAGCAGAAAAGACAGGTCTTATACTGATACGCAAAGCAGCTGATGAATTTGAATTTAAAATTACCGGCGATGCTATGGCGAATAATTTTTTAAATGGATTGATCTCCTCCGGAATCTATCCCCTAAAATTTGAAATTGCCGAGCCTTCGCTGAATGAAATATTTATTGAAAAAGTAGGTGAAAAAGCATGAAACAAATTGGTACAGTTTTTCTCTTCACCCTGCGTGATGCGGCAAAGAAAAAATCCTTTCTTATTTCCAGCATCATTATGCTGCTGGTCATTTTAGTACTCTGCGCTCTGCCAAAGATCATCAGTAATTTTTCTGCCGACAACGAGCCTTCCTCTCCTGAGGAAAGTGGTATTTCTTCTCCCTCAGAAGATTCTCAGCGCATATATACCTGTTATTTTGCCGATGAGGCCGCCTTACTTGAAAATGCATGCCAAACACTGAGCCTGTATTTTCCCGATACCCGTTTTGAAGAAATTTCCGCAGCTGAGATTGATCAATACAGCACGCTCATTAAAGACGATGAGACGCTTTCGTTAATTTCTGTTACGCCTGATGAAAATAATTTGCCTGTCCTGACGATAACCTGTAAGGATTTTATGTCGGGAATCAACGCGCAAACGGCCGTTGAGGCATTAAGTGATCTATATATCGCCAATACGCTTGCCAAGCAGGGAATCAGCAGCGATACCATTGCCTTTGCGCAGTCTTCTCTGCCGTTTTCCGTTACCTATATGGGAACTATGAATGTAAGCGGCTATGCCATCGGCATTCTCTTAACAATGCTGATCTTTTTTGCCATCTACTTTTACGGCTACGGTGTTTCTATGTCTGTTGCGACAGAAAAAACCTCCCGTGTAATGGAAACTCTGGTTGTTTCAGCAAAGCCTTCCCGTATTCTGATTGGGAAATGTCTGGCGATGGGAGTATTAGGTCTGGCTCAGTTTACCGGGGTTCTGCTCTTTGGCGTATTATGCTACAAGCTTTTTATTCCTGCGGGGTTCACCCTAATGGGCATGGAGCTTTCCCTCTCCGCCTTTACATTAAAATCCGCTTTGCTGATCGCGCTTTATTTCATTCTGGGGTACAGTCTCTATGCAGTAATGAACGCGGTCTGCGGTGCTTCGGTCAGTAAGATTGAAGATTTAAATTCCGCAATGATGCCGGTAATGATGATTTCCCTCATCTCCTTTTACCTTGCATATTTTTCTGCCATTACAACCTCAGGCGAAGTGATTTTACAAAAAGCAGCGATGTATATTCCTTTTTGTTCTCCGTTTATCATGCCTTTTAAGCTTTTAAACGGAAACGTATCAACCGTGGATTTAATAATTTCCATAGCACTACTGATTCTTTTTATACTTCTGATTGCTGCAGTATCTATACGTATTTATACAGCTTCCGTCCTGCATTACGGAAAACGAATGAAGCTCAAAGATCTATATAAAACAAAAGTATAAAAAAATCTCTTGCCAAAGCAAATGCCTTGCGCAAGAGATTTTTTAACCCCATCAAGATTCTCTTTTATACTTTCTCCGCCCGATTTGAAACAAGTCGTTTCCCTGCGTATCAATTGCCACAATGAGGGGCATTTTCTGCACTTCAAGGCAATGAATCGATTCAGAATGCTATTACGGAATAGCCACAACACTGCAAGAAACATCACACCGTGCCAATAGTGCGCCTGCTCCGCCGGCCGCTGCCAGATATACTGCCCCGTTTCTTCTGCAGGCATCAGCCACCGCTAAGCTTCGTTCTCCTTTTCCGATCATAGCCGCCTGTCCCAAATCCAGCAGCCGGGGTGCATACGCATCCATCCGCCCGCTGGTCGTAGGTCCGCAGGAACCGATCGGTTTTCCTTCAGGTGCCGGACAGGGGCCAGTATAATAAACAGCCTGATTCTCCAAAGGAATCGGCAGGTCTTCCCCCTGCGTCAGCAGGTCTTGCATTCTTTTATGCGCCGCATCCCGTCCGGTATATATAGTACCGCTGACCAGTACCTTATCCCCCGCTTTCAATCCTTTCAGTATGCTTTTATCCCCAAGGGGAAACATGAGTTCCGTCATAATACTACCTCACCATGCCGTGCACAATGGCACTGAATATTAACCGCTACCGGCAGTCCCGCAATATGGGTAGGATACGTTTCAATAAACACGGCTA
>URTC01000324.1 GCA_900550765.1 uncultured Clostridia bacterium
CGGAATTGCTGTAAAAAAAGTGGTGGTGCAGGTGGATAATTCCCTGCAGAGCCAGAAAAATTAGGTAAGACGGTTTGCCGGGCATTTAGGGCGGGGAGAACTCGCTCTTTTGTTAGTATAAGGTAAAATACGGAGGATGTCATGGCGCGGATAAAAGCCAGAGAAGTGGCATTTCAATTACTTTTTGAAAATACGTTCGGAACGAATACCGCAATGGAAATGCTGGGCGGACTTTTTGAGGAAGATCAGGATTGGCGGAATATGAATGAAACGGATATGGAATATATCCGTTGGCTGCGAAGTACTGCCAAAGAACATGCGGACGAGCTGAACGAGATTATTTCTCGGTTTGCCTGGGGATGGTCTCTTGAAAGGATGAACCGTATTGATGCTGCGATTCTTCGGCTTGCGCTTTGTGAGATCAGGTATCGGGAGGATGTGACGGCTGCTACGGCGATCAATGAGGCGGTAGAACTGGCCAAACGGTATTCTTCTGAAGAAGGACCGTCTTTTGTCAATGGTATTTTGGGGGCTTATGTGAGAAGCGTATGATTTTTTTAGGCATCGATACCAGTTGTTATACTACATCCCTTGCGGCAGTAGATGAAGAGGGGAACCTGATTGCCCAGGAGCGTAAGCTTCTTTCGGTTGCTGAAGGAGAACGGGGGCTTCGCCAAAGCGAGGCTTTTTTTAAGCATGTCAATAATTTCCCGGAGTTGTATCAAAAGCTGCTGGAAAAAGTTCCTGCGGCGGATATTCAGGCTGTGTGCGTCAGTACGCAGCCCCGGGGGATGGGAAATTCTTATATGCCGGTATTTTTTGCGGGTCGGCGTATGGCAGAGAGTATTGCCATGAGCCTGAATATACCGTTGTTTGCTACAGATCATCAGCAGGGCCATGTACAGGCGGCGCTTTATGAAAGCGGACTTACTGCTGACCGCTTTTGTGCGGTGCATCTCTCCGGCGGTACCACGGAGGTGCTTTTAGTGAGAGAACAGCCTGCGGAATATAAGATAAAAATACTGGCTTCTTCAAAGGATATCAATGCCGGGCAGTTGATCGACCGGTTGGGGGTGGCAATGAATATGCCGTTTCCTGCGGGAAAATATGTGGACGAGCGTGCGCTGCATTACAGCGGCGGAAGAATTGTTTTGCCGATTCATGCCTCTATGGCTGACTGCAGCTTTTCCGGTACGGAAGCGGCGGCGCTCCGGGAACTGAATGCCGGTGCGGAGGTGGACGCAGTTTGTGAGGCTGTTTTGTCTGCCGTAGCACGGACGATGGCTAAAATGATGGGCGGCGCGGCTTATTATGCCGGTACCGAGGATATTTTGATGGCAGGAGGCGTCTCTTCAAGTGCGTATTTGAGAAAGATGTTGCCGATTCTGCTGGAAAAACGAGGGATGCATTTTCATCTGCATTTTTCTTCACCGGAATTCAGTGCAGATAATGCCGTCGGTGTAGCACTTTTGTGCAGGAAAAAATATAAAAATAGGGGGTAGATTGTATGATACTGGATGGGAAGGTTCTGGCAGCAGAAATTAAAAATGACCTGCGGGAGAAGATCGCAGCATCGGGAAAGAAAGTTGTACTTGCGGTCGTTTTAGTCGGGGAGGATCCGGCCAGCTGTATTTATGTAAAAAATAAAACCAATGATTGCCGGGAAATCGGTGTGGAATCCCTGGAGTATCGTTTAAAAGAGGATACACAGCAGGAAGAGCTGATGGCGCTGGTTCATAAACTGAATAGGGATAAAGAGGTACATGGAATCTTAGTGCAGTTCCCGCTGCCGAAACATCTGGATCAGGAAGCGGTTGTGAAGGCGATCCTGCCGGAAAAGGATGTGGACGGCTTTTCTAAAATCAATATCGGCGGTGTATTGATGGGGGACAGCGAGAGCTTTGTTTCCTGCACGCCTGCCGGTGCAATGGAACTGATCAAAGCCAGCGGTATTACAATTTGCGGCAAGCGGGCCGTTGTGATCGGCCGTAGTAATAATGTGGGCAAGCCCATGGCACTTTTGTTGCTGAATGAAGGAGCGACGGTGACAATATGTCATTCAAAAACCCAGAATTTAGCAGAAATTACAAAAGAAGCGGATATACTGGTAAGCGCTGTGGGACGCGCGCATATGATAACGGCAGATATGGTTAAGGAAGGTGCCGTGGTGATTGATATCGGGATCAGCCGCATTGACGG
>URTC01000325.1 GCA_900550765.1 uncultured Clostridia bacterium
ACGCTGTAATATATCAAATATCTATTCCAGATCCGTTACGGGCATACGCTTTCCTTTCATGTGGCAGAGAGTCCTGCACTGTTAGGCTGCTTTTTAGCAATTGTAAACGGCCAGATCTATAACGCATCGCTTTCTACCAAACTTCAGGATCTAAAAAAGCACTTACTGGAAGAATAAAACAGTGCAAAGATTTTTATACTGTTTTCTATACAAAAGTTTTTTACCCTATACGCACCTGAAAAAGCCTGTGCGTTTTTTACTATTTCCCTTATAGCAGAATGGAGCTTATTATGAAAATTCCCGGTATTTCATTTACAATTTCAGAGGATACCTGCAGTGAACTGAAGCAGCGCATCGATTCGTTTACCTTTAAGCCGCATGTATACAAATACGGTATGGTTGCCAAGGTAAGTGACGGTGTTACCCGTATTACCGAGCTCTCGGGCCGGTGTTACGGCGAATTACTGGAATTCAGCAACGGCGTATTCGGTATGGTACTGGATTTGGAAGAAGACGGAGTCGGCGCAGTTATTCTAAACGCAGGGGACACCGTGAGCGTAGGGGACACTGTGCGCGGTACCGGACATACGATCGATGTTCCCGTAGGCGAATGTATACTGGGCCGAGTGATCGACCCCATCGGCAAGCCCTTAGACGGTAAGCCTTTAAATGCCGCAGAGTATTATCCCGTAGAACGCAAAGCCCCCTCTATCATAGACCGCAGTCCCGTAAACCGTCCTTTGGAGACAGGAATCCTCGCGATTGACAGTATGATCCCCATCGGCCGCGGTCAGCGCGAACTGATTATCGGTGACCGGCAAACCGGCAAAACAACGATCGCTTTAGATACGATTCTGAATCAAAAGGGCAAAAATGTCTTGTGTATTTACTGCGCCATCGGTCAAAAAGCTTCAAACATTGCCCAAACCATACAAAAGCTTCAGACTGCGGGAGCAATGGACTACTCCATAGTAGTCGCTTCTACTGCAAGCGACAGCGCCGCAATGCAATATCTTGCTCCCTATGCAGCCTGCTCCATTGCCGAATATTTTATGGAAAGAGGTCGTGATGTTTTAGTTGTATATGACGACCTCTCCAAGCACGCTATCGCCTACCGGACCATGTCCCTGCTGCTGCATCGGCCGCCGGGACGGGAAGCATATCCCGGCGATGTATTTTATCTGCATTCCCGCCTGCTGGAACGCTCTGCGCAGCTTTCCCCATCGCTTGGCGGCGGTTCCATGACGGCACTGCCGATCATTGAAACCATGGGCGGAAATATTTCCGCCTATATTCCCACGAATGTAATTTCTATTACCGACGGGCAAATTTATTTAGAGAGCGAACTTTTTCACAGCGGCATCCGTCCGGCGGTAAACACCGGACTCTCCGTTTCGCGTGTAGGCCGTTCGGCCCAGCATGCAGCTATGCGCGCAGTGTCGGGTTCTTTGAGAATAGAATAGGCTCAATAACGAGAAATGGCCGTATTTGCACGCTTCGGCACGGAAATCGACGAAGCGACCAAAGCACAGCTGCACCGGGGCGAATGCTTAACCTATCTTTTAAACCAGAAAAAAGGCGCCACCTATTCCCTGGCACAAGAGGTCATTCTGCTGCTGGCCTTTCAGGAGAGGGCCTTCAAGGGCGTACCCGTTTCAGCGCTCCCCTGTGCTATTTCTTCTTTATTTGATTTTATTCATAAGAATGCATCCAGCACGGAAATTGAAATCAATAATACCGGCGCTCTTTCAAATGAAATACAGCAGCAGTTGAAAGAAGTCCTGGCCCAATGGAGCAAAAATTATGAAAAATCTGAATGAAATCCGCCAACACCAACGGGCAGTAGAGCAAACACGGCAGATCACGAACGCCTTGTATTTGCTCTCCACCTCCCGCATGCGCAAAGCGATGCTGCGTGTTGATTATAACCTTACCTATATGAACCGGCTGCGCGCTACGATCAAAGATATTCTTTTAAAATCCGAATCACTGCAGCACTTATATGCCGGGCTTGAAAGTCACGGAAAAGCGCTTTTTATTGTAATTTCCAGCGATAAAGGCATGTGCGGTTCCTATAATTCTTCTGTTTTAAATTTAGCCATGGAAAAACTGCAGCAGTTTCCTTCCGGCCAGGTCGGATCAATCGGCCTGTTCGGCAATGAATATTTTGCTTCGCATAAAATAGAACCGGTAGTA
>URTC01000326.1 GCA_900550765.1 uncultured Clostridia bacterium
CTTACGGTTTTAAAAGGGCGTATGGAAATGCTGAAAAGCTCGGTGGTCGAGGGGCATTATACGGATGCTGAGCTTACTGATGAACTGGAAATTATCAGTGCCAATATTACACGTCTGGAAAACTATGTGGAGGCTATGAGCAGTCTGCAGCGGCTGGAGGATATTCCGATTCGCCGTACCCCTGTGCAATTTGCTGAAATGGTATCCGGCCTGAAAGATACTGCCGAGATCCTGCTGGGGGAAAAATACGTGTTCAGGGTTGATGCTGCGGAAAAAACATTACTGTTGGATATGGAGACGGCGACGCTGGTATATGAAAATTTACTCTCCAATGCCCAGCGCTTTGCACAAAAACGCGTGGAGATCCATATCTTTTTATCTAAAAATTTTTTGATGTTCTCTATTTCTGATGACGGCCCGGGATTTTCCTCAGAGGCATTGAAAAGAGCGACCGAACCGTTTTTCCGCGGGGAAAAAAAGTCGGGCGGTCTGCATATGGGACTGGGCTTGAATATTTGCAAGGTTCTTTGCAGGCGGCACGGCGGAGATATTACGATTGCCAATCGTGCGCAGGGTGGAGCGGAAGTAACCGCCTGCTTTGCTGTTTTTTAAAAAACGACAAAAAGCGCCGCGTTTTTTGCTGAGTGTTTATAAAGCAGTATGCAAGCGAACACACAGAAGCGGCATTGCGGGGTAAGGACGAAGGCACAGGAAAATTGCAAACTGACGCTTCTATGGAGTGGATACAGAGGAGGAACGATCTCTGTATCCGCGTGGCAGAGGTTATTCATGCAGAGTTGATTTTTATATGAGCAAGTAACAATATTACTCTTACCTTTCGAGGGATGAACGGAGATTTCTAATCGAAAATCCCATATGGTTTCAGCGTAAGCTGCGCATGGAAAGATGATATATCGATGCCGTAGATGAGCCGATCTTCAAATTTTCAAAGGCCAGGCAGAAGAAAATCAGAGCAAAATGGAACAACCCGGAGAGAGCAGCTTTGCCTTCTTCGGTTTTCTGTATCATCTCAGCAAGCGGACTGTTTGTACTTCCAAAGTCGTAAAACAGCATATCTCTTTAGGGGGACCCTAATCCCTAAAGAAAATCATTATTCTTAAAAAGCATAATTTATAATAAGATATGTTGAACTTTGTTTTCACTTATGCTATACTTTTCTCGGAGGTAAGGTATATGGAACTTCGGGTATTAAACTACTTTTTAGCCATAGCACGGGAAGAAAATTTTACAAAGGCAGCACAGCAGCTTCACGTAACACAGCCTACCTTATCAAGACAAATTGCGCAGCTTGAAGAAGAGCTTGGCGTAAAACTCTTTGTACGAAGCAATCATAATATCATCTTAACCGAGGACGGAATGATATTGAAACGCAGGGCACAGGAAATTTTGTCTTTAGCCGATAAAACAAAGCGGGATTTTCTGCATAAAGATGAAAATCTTGAAGGTACGATTTCGATTGGAAGCGGTGAATTTTTATCTACTCGCTGTTTAACGGATTGTATTGCGGAATTTCGTAAAAAATATCCGCTGGTGCGCTATGAGTTTTATAGCGGAAATGCAGGAAATATCCGCGAGCGCATTGAAAGAGGCCTTTTGGATATAGGCTTGATGTTGGAGCCTATTGACATACGAAAGTACGAATTTATCGGGATGCCCGTAAAAGAGGAATGGGGCGCCTTTGTGCGAGAGGATTCTCCGCTTATAAATAAAGCGTTCCTTTCACCGCGGGATTTGGCTGGTATTCCGCTTATTTTGCCCCTGAGTGATTTTGCAGAGAGTCATATAGGCAAGTGGTTCGGCGAATATGCCTCGCGGATTGAGATCATTGCCAAAGGAAATTTGTTATACAATGAGGCAATGATGGCACAAAGTAATATCTGAGCAGTCATTGGAATAAAGCTGAATAGCAAAAATGACAGTTTACAGTTTATACCGCTTAGTCCTGCTTTAAAAGTAGATACGGCACTGGCGTGGAAAAAAGAGCAGATTTTTTCTGCTGCTACTACTGCTTTTATAGACTTTGCAAAACAATACTTAAAAAGCATAACTAATAATAAATTATAAGTATTAGACATTTTATATCAGCAAACCTATAATAAAGGTGTTCAATGGGGAAGCACCAATATTTTATATGCAGAGAAATGAGTTTGAAATGAC
>URTC01000327.1 GCA_900550765.1 uncultured Clostridia bacterium
TTTCTTCTTTTCAATATATTCCGTAAAAATTTTAATATTTCTTTTTAAAAAAGTGTTGACAGCAGATGTACCCTATGCTATACTATTTTTAGAATTATTCTAACTATAAAAAAGGAAATATATGACTGCACAAAGACAAATTATATGGGATATCGTAAAAAATTCGGACATGCATCCCAGCGCTATGCAGATTTTTGATGCGGCAAGGTCACGTGGCCATATTTCTATTGCGACCGTGTATAACAGCTTAAATTATCTGGTGGAAAACGGTTATATCCGGCGTGTTGAAATTGCCGGTGAGCCAGACCGCTTTGACCGGCGCCTGGAAGAGCATTATCATGTACTGTGCGATTGCTGCAGGCAGGTAGTGGATGTGGAATTGGATGGGATCGTTCAGAACATGGAACAGCGTTACCAAATTAAGGTGATATCCTGTGGGCTGAATCTGCATTGTGTTTGCAGTGAATGCCTGAAAAAACAACAATGCCCTTTGCCTTAAACGGCAGGGTAAATATATAAAAGGAGAGTTTATTATGGAATTAAAAGGAACAAAAACAGAAGCAAATCTTCGGGCAGCTTTTTCAGGAGAGTCGGAGGCAAGAAACAAATACACGTATTTTGCAAGTGTTGCAAAAAAAGAAGGGTATGAGCAGCTTGCAGAGATCTTTTTGAAAACGGCTGAAAATGAAAAAGAGCATGCTAAGCTTTGGTTTAAAGAATTAAAGGGGATAGGCAATACTGCCGAGAATTTAAAAAATGCCGCCGCGGGCGAAAATTACGAATGGACCGATATGTATGCCACCTTTGCCAAAGAGGCTGAGGAGGAAGGGTTTACTGCACTTGCTGCAAAGTTCAGAGCCGTAGGCGCTATTGAGAAATCCCATGAGGAAAGATATCTTGCTTTGCTGAACAATGTTGAAATGCAGAAAGTTTTTGAAAAGAGCGAAGAGGTTATGTGGGAGTGCCGTAATTGCGGACATCTGGTAATTGGCAAAAAGGCACCGCAGGTTTGCCCCGTATGCGCCCATCCGCAAAGCTTTTTTGAAGTGAGAAAAGAAAATTATTAAACAATCGTGAGGCTGACATGTATTGTACAAGGAATATAACAGAAGAACTTATTTGGGTCGGCGGGAATGATCGCAGGCTGAGTCTTTTTGAGGGAATTTATTCGGTGCCTGACGGTGTGGCCTATAATTCTTATTTGCTGCTGGATAAAAAAACGGTTTTGTTTGATACTGTGGATCAGGCCGTAGGCAGGCAGTTTTTTGAAAACCTGGCAAGTGCTTTGAAAGGAAGAGCCTTGGATTATTTGGTGGTGCACCATATGGAACCGGATCATTCCGCTGTTATGGAGGAGCTGATCGAAAAATATCCTGGTGTGCGGATCGGCTGCAATCAGAAATCTGTACAGATGATTCGGCAGTATTTTACTTTTGATGTGGATTCCCGCGCGGTGGTCGTAAAGGAAGGAGATGTGCTGGAAACGGGAAACCACCGTTTTACCTTTATGATGGCACCTATGGTGCATTGGCCGGAGGTCATGGTGACTTATGAGCCGGAGGAAGGACTTCTGTTTTCCGCAGATGCTTTTGGATGCTTTGGTGCGCTTAACGGTGCGCTGTTTGCAGACGAAGTGGATTTTGCGCGTGATTATCTGGATGAAGCACGCCGCTATTATACCAATATTGTGGGAAAATACGGCCCGCAGGTGCAGGCGCTTTTGAAAAAGCTGGCAGATAAGGAGATCCGCTTCTTGCTTCCGCTGCACGGCTTTGTGTGGAGGAAGGATGTGCGGTTCCTGCTTGAAAAATATCAGCTTTGGAGTGCATATCTGCCGGAAGAGCAGGGAGTTATGATTGTTTACGGTTCTGTTTACGGCGATACGGAAAATGCTGCGGAGATTCTGGCCTGCCGGCTGCGTGAAAAAGATGTAAAGACGTGTATGTATGATGTTTCGGTTACGCCCGCGTCAGAGATCCTTTCCGCCTGTTTCCGCTGGAGCCATTTAGTATTTGCCTCCATTACCTATAATACCGGCATTTTTGTTTCCATGGAATCTTTGCTGACAGATATTGCTGCACATAATCTGCAGAACCGGACGGTGGCGTTTATTGAGAACGGCTCTTGGGCGCCGCAGAGTGGAAAGCTGATGCGCCAAAAGCTGGAAGC
>URTC01000328.1 GCA_900550765.1 uncultured Clostridia bacterium
GAACAGACAAGGCCGGAGAACCTGTTCTCGGTTTTTTCTCCCCGCACAGCCATACGCTTGTTTCGATCGAACGTTGTATGTTGCAGCAGGAAAATTGCAATCTCATCATTCCTGCGGTAAAAAAAGCAATCAAAGCTTCCGGCAATTCCGTTTATAACGAGGTTACGCACAACGGCACGCTGCGGCATTGTATTGTGCGTACAGGTAAATACGGACTGATGGTAATCTTAGTAACAAACGGCAAGCTGATAAAAACAGAGCTTTTTATCCACATTCTGCATAAGGAACTTCCCCAAATGACAGCATTGATACAAAATATCAACACCCAAAAAGGAAACATCATTTTAGGTAAGGAATGCTACGTACTTTGGGGGAACAGCTTTATTGAGGACGAACTTTGCGCTATACGCTTTCGTTTGAAGCCGCTGGCTTTTTTACAAGTCAATCCCTTACAGGCACAAAAGCTGTATACATATGTAACAGAACTTGCCGCCCTTACCGGGAAGGAAACTGTCTTTGATGCTTACTGCGGTATTGGCATTATGAGCCTGATGCTGGCAAAAAAAGCGCATAAAGTAATCGGCGTGGAAATCGTTCCCGAAGCGATTGAAACGGCAAAAGAATCCGCCGAGCTTAACGGTATTACAAATGCAGAATTCTATGTAGGCGCCTGTGAAAAACTTCTTCCGGAACTCATAAAGGCACACCAAATCCCGGATATTTTAGTGGTAGATCCTCCGCGGGCAGGCTGTGAGCAAGAACTGCTAAAAACCATTGCCGATGCAGCGATTCAAAAAATCATCTATGTTTCCTGCAATCCTGCCACATTAGCCAGAGATATCAAAATTCTTACAGAATACGGCTATCATGCCTCCCCCGTTACCTTTGTGGATATGTTCTGTCAAACCAAGCACATCGAAAGCGTAACACTGCTGTCACGTAAAAAAACGTAACTCAAAAATTTGAAAAGCAAATGGTCAGGAAATAAGCAGTATACAAAAATCAACAGCGCAGTGGGTTAAAAATTACCCGATACATTTTTATACAAAGAATATATTTGAATATTATATGAGGTCTGATTGATGAATTTATATGATTCTGTACTTGCATTCCGAGGTACCTGGCGCAAATATCAGGCGCGAGTTCTGAATGCCTCCGAAACTTATTTAAAAGATAAAAAAATCCATATTGTCGCCGCACCCGGTGCAGGAAAGACCACGCTGGGAATTGAACTGATCCGTCGTACCGGAAAACCATGCCTGATTCTCTCTCCCAGAATCGTAATCCGCCAGCAGTGGCTGGAACGTATTGAATCGGCATTTCTTATAGACGGTCTCGCACCTCAAGCATATCTTTCCAATGATATCCGCCATCCAAAGCTGATTACCTCTATCACCTACCAAACACTCTTATGCGGAATGACGCAATACCAGGGAACCGAAGAAGAAGAGGACTCCTTCTATACCGAAGAAGTGGATTTTTCTGAATTCCAGCTGCTGCAGACAGTAAAAAGAGCAGGAATCCAGGTTATTTGCTTAGATGAATGTCATCATTTAAAAAATGAATGGTGGAAAGCTCTGGAAAGTTTTATGCAGGAAATGACCGATTGCATCGTAATTTCGCTTACAGCAACACCCCCTTACGATGCGGCTCCCGCGCAATGGGAACGTTATTGTAATATGTGCGGTCCGGTGGATGAAGAAATTTCTGTACCGGAGTTAGTAAAGGAAGGAAGCCTATGTCCGCATCAAGACTATGTTTATTTCAATTATCCCTCGAAAGAAGAAGAAGCAATGGTCCAGGCCTTTCGCCAGCAGGCTGAAACAATGTACCTTCGTTTTATGGAAGATGCTGCTTTCACCGATGCGATACAAACACATGCAGCGCTGCAAAATGCCGATCTTTTTGCAGATTCCATGCTGGAAAAACCCAGTTATTTGGCCGCACTTTTAATTTTTTGCCAGGCAAAAAAAATCGCTTTCTCCCCAAAATGGCTTCGTCTGCTTCAAATAAAAAAATTGCCTGCTATGTCAGTAAAGTGGATGGAATTGCTCCTGCAAGGCTTTTTATATGAAGATATCAGCAACTATCGCTGCGAAGACGCTTTGCGGGAACGCTGGATTAAAGACTTAAAAGCTCATGGTCTCCTT
>URTC01000329.1 GCA_900550765.1 uncultured Clostridia bacterium
CACGTCACAAACGCCCCGAAGATCCCCAGTACCGCAAGTACCGTTGCTATACACCACAGCGGCGAGCCAAAGTATATTTGACATTTCCGCCCTCGGATTCTAAACCGATAATTCAGCGCGTGCCTTTTGTTCCACATGCTTATTTAACCTCCTTGAGCCTTCCGTTTTTTAATGTGTAAAAAGTATCGCTCTTTACCTTATCATCATCAACTATTACAGAACGAGCATTTATAATTTCGCTATTTTTCCATTCGGTAAAAACCAATACCGAGCCTTTCTTTCCTTTAGCCTTTGCTCCATTCCCCATAGCCACTGCCACTCCGCATTTTCCTACACTTATTGTGCTATTATACCTTGCTATGGCTGCGCCACAGTTCCCGGCATTCGCTGTTCCATAGTCCCCGGCATTCGCTGCGCCACAGTCCCCGGCATTCGCTGCTCCACAGTTCCCGGCATTCGCTGCTCCACAGTTCCCGGCATTCGCTGCTCCACAGTTCCCGGCATTCGCTGCGCCACAGTCCCCGGCACTGACCTCTGTACTCTCTTTCGCTTTGTTGATTTTTCCTTTAAAGTCAAACCAATCAAAAAACGCTAAAACACTCATCTTTGCGATATCAAATACATTCACCATTGCCCCGATTTTTAATCGCCTGGTACAATATTTAACCTCGTCATCCGTAAATACATCGTCCATCGCTTCCACCTCGGTGAACTCATGATTCTCTCCCGGAGAATAATACTCAAATACTCTGTTGGGAAGCACGCAATAGTGCAGTCCTTCTTTGCATATCTCCGCCCGCTCTTCTTCCGCGATTTCTCCCTCTTTATACTGCTTCCCACGGCATATGAGCCCCTGCTCATACCCCTTCCAGCCTTTCTTATTGTTCATTCTTTTTCTCCCTCCTTATTGTCCATTCTTCCGCCGGAATCTTTGCAGCTTGGCATGCCGTTCTTCAATATCCTTAATATGTATCCCCCAAGCCTTATATGCGCACTCCGTGTTTACATCAACCGCATTCCAAGGTATAATATGATCTTCTGCCATCTGCCTCCGTGCCATTTTCTTTAATTTCGCTATTGTCGACGTACATTCAGTATCAAATAACTTGCTTATAATCTCGCTGCTTAGTTCAACGTTTTTGTAATACGTCTCTATCAACAACTCCAAATCATCCGTTATTCTTACCCGCATCTTTATTTGCTTCTTTTGTGTAAAAGTTTTTTCCTCCTGCGCGTTCTGCAGTTCCTCGATTGTCATCGGCGCGCCTCCTTTCTTTTTGCTTGATTCGTTTCGTTTTCGACACATATCATGTCAAAAAAATTTCATCTTGTGTTTTGTTAAAAGTAGCTGCTAAAACTTTTCCCTGTTCTGACGTAAAATCAGAATATCCTTCTATCTTTTCCTTATATGTGCGTTTAGATATTCCTAAGATTTTAGCCATATCATCATCACTTTTCCTGCTTAATATTTGATATGCAGGAATTGTATAATAAGGTTTATGCTTTTTTGTTCTCAATGTTGCCTCCTCCTTTCGTGTCGCTTTCGACACTATTATAATATCACCATCATGTTTCTTTGTCAACACTTTTTTTCGTTTTTTTGAAAAAATTTGTTGCATAATCAACACGTGCGTGTTATAATCACATTGTGAGGTGCAAAAAAATGAGTATATTAGGTTCTCGAATAAAGGAGTTACGAAAAAAATCAGGGTTAAGTCAAGAACGGTTATCAAAAGAACTAAATAAACTATACGGTTTAAAAACAGATCGTGTTATGATAAGCAAATGGGAAACGGGGTTCCAAACTCCAGTAATAAATACAATTAAATGTCTCGCTCAATTTTTTAATGTTTCAATTGATTTTTTAAACGGAGATGAAACTCAACTTAAACATTTTCCATTCCCATCTCCAAACATAACAGAAGATTATACAACGTTCCCGGTTATTGGAGAAATAGCTGCTGGATGGGAAGGATATATGCTGGAGCCGGACTGGGAGGGCGAAACCGTGGATATCCCTAATTCATATTTAAAAGGACGCCCAAAAGAAGATTTTTTTGTGCTACGGGTAAAAGGCGACAGCATGTACCCTCTGTACCATGAAAATGATAAAGTACTTATATATAAGCAATC
>URTC01000330.1 GCA_900550765.1 uncultured Clostridia bacterium
TACGCTAAGAGAAAAACTGCTGTGTACTTCTGCTTTCTTCTCTTTCGCAAAGGTCCGCTGCTCCTCAGTGAGATTGCCGCGTTGTTCATCACAGAGAAACAGCATCACTGCACTTTCATCCATGGTATCATTATGACTTTCATTGTATCGATTGATGATGTACCACTTTGTTTTTACTGTGCGCCGGGCGGCGAGCACAGGAGTATGCTCGATCAGGCTGTTAAGAATTCGCATCAACATAGTTTGCACCTTCCTTTCTCTCCAGCGCATCCATGCGCTGTTTTGCCTTCTGCGCCAAGGCCTGTACCGTATCTTCGTGCGTCATCAGGCTTTGGCAAAAACGGCGATGCTCTTCCACGTACGGTGCCGCCGCCCGAAGAAAGACCGCATTCGCTAAAGGCTCGCCCTGCCTTTTCGCCGCAATATACTGCGCCGCCCGCAAAGAGCCCACCTGACCGGCGTTTAATGCAGATCCTCCCGGACGATAGATTCCATGGGTACCCGCCGCCTCACCGCAGACGAACAAACCCTCCACGCAAGTTTGCCACCACATATCAACCGCTATACCGCCGTTATTATGCTGAGCGCAAAGAGCAATTTCCAGCATTTCATGGTAGAGATCCACGCCTTTGGAGGCATACAATTCAATGGCAGGCTCATTCATATGCTTTAAGCGTTCAATCGGCGTACCGAAACAAGCTCCGGCGTTCTTCAAATACTCTTTCGCCTCACCGGAGAGTGCCTCATAATCCAGAGAATCTTTTCCGAAGGGATTTTTCGTAAAGTCCAAGAACACGCGCCGTGAGCGCATCACGCTTTCCCGGTATACCAGCAGATCGATAACCGATGACCCCTCCATCACCTTACGGGAATCAAACGGCCACTGATACCCCTTTAAAAACACCATGGAAAGGCACTGCCCTTCATCGGCGAAATATTCCTTTAAAAATTCATGCTCACAGCCGTTTTCATCTACGGAAACAAACCGCGGCAGCACCTGCATATAGGTGCCGGAAACATTCCAGCGCGGGCTTACCGAGGCCAAGCCATACTGCCATTCCGTCAAATTCTGCCCCCTGGCGCCGGCCTCAAATAAAATCCCGTTCGCACCGTTATGACAGGCAGGATATACGCTGTCCTGATAGATTCCGCCGGGTCCGCCGGTAGCAAAAATGATGTTGCGGCAGTTAAAAAGCGTAAAATGCGGTTTCTCCCCGGCCGTTAAATCCATCGTTAAAAGGCCTGCGGCCTTTCCTTCATGCTTGATAATAGAAACCGCCAACTGCCGGTCATAGACGGCAACACCGCGACGTTCCGCCTCCCGCTGCAGTTTTTCAGTCATCTCCTTTGAAGTAAGGGGTCCTACTGAGGTTGCCCGCGCACAGGGATCGTGGTCGGTTTTATACCCTACATATTCGCCGTACCGATTGGTAGGAAACGGAACGCCCAGCTCACACAGGTTCAAAAACGAACGCGCCGAAAGCGCCGCTTCAACCAAAGCATTATCGCCGTCAACACAACCGCCGGCAAAGAGGTCCGCCGCCATCGCAGCAACCGAATCCCGCGCGTCGCCTGCCAGACCAAGCTTATAATACGTCTGCTTATCCGAGCCGGTATTACGGCTGGTGCCTATATTAATGCCCTCGGTAATCATAGCGACGTTTTCACAGCCAAACTGTTTTAATCGGATAGCCGCATTAAAACCGGCTGCACCGGAGCCGACTACCGCCGTATTTAAACGAATCACCTTTATATCTTCCATAAAATACCTCAATTAAAGCCGCTGAATATGGAATCCGCCGTCCACATCGACAGACTGCCCCGTAACATACGGCAATGCGCCCGAACAAAGCGTATATACGGCCTCGGCAATATCCTCGGGACGCCCCCACCGTTTAATGGGCAGCAAGCCGCCGCCAATCAGCGCGTCATACTTCGCCTTTACCTTTTCTGTCATTCCGGTTGCAATAATCCCCGGCCTTATTTCATTCACCATAATTCCGTATTCTGCCAACCTGTCGGCAAACAGCTTGGTTACCATTGAAACGCCCGCCTTGGAAATGCAGTATTCCCCCCGGCTGGTAGAGCTGGTATATGCCGACATGGAGGAATTATTGCA
>URTC01000331.1 GCA_900550765.1 uncultured Clostridia bacterium
CAAAGCCGGTAATTGCCCTCTTTGAGCATTGTGAGCAGCCCTGCTTCTGCAATAGACATAGATCCGCCCCAGGTAACAGAAGCGCTTTCTGGAATATAAGAAAGCGCTTTTTTTGCGGCTTCCTTCGCCGTAGCGCAATAGCAGGCATCAAAAAAACGCGCGTTTAAATTTTTGACCGCAGTGCGACCCAAAAGTTCATTTCGGGATGCTTGAAAATTCATAAAATCTCCTCCTTATACATACATTATACTACTTTAAGCATGTTCTAACAAGCAAATGAAAATTTGCTGTGTAATGCCGGCAAGGAAGAGAGCCGCAGAACTTTTATTGTATGATGGCAGCAGGGGGAAATAAAATGGCAATCGCGCTGTTCTTGGCAGGACTAATTCTTTTGATAAAGGGTGGCGACTGGTTTGTTGAGGCTGCGGCGGGAATTGCACGCCGTTTCCATGTGCCGGAATTTATAATCGGTGCAACGGTCGTTTCCATCGGGACTACGCTTCCGGAGGTTATGGTTTCGGTATCTTCAGCCCTTGGCGGCCATGGGGAAATGTCCTATGGAAATGCAATCGGCTCTGTTATTTGCAACACAGCGTTGATTGCTGCACTTTCGATTACGGTAAAACCCGGAAAAGCAGATGCCAAAGCGTTAAAAATACCGGCGGCGTTTTTCTTTTTTGCCGCGGCTGTTTATGGTTTGACTGCTTATACTTCAGGATATTTCAGCCGTGCAACAGGGCTTGCTTTGCTGAGTATTTTTTTTGTTTATATGGTATTTACTTTAAAACAGGCGAAAAAAGAGCCGAATCCTACGGATTATAAAACGGATAATCAGCGGAGCACAGCAGTAAAAGATAGCCTTTTGCTGCTGTTGGGCGCTGAGATGATTGCGTTTGGTGCAAATCTGCTGATACATAACGGCATTTTAATTGCGCAGTTTTTGGGGGTGCCGGAGGCAGTAATTGCCCTGACTTTTGTGGCCGTCGGTACTTCACTGCCGGAACTGGTTACGGCTATTACCGCATTGGTCAAGGGACATGGGGCTCTTTCCCTGGGCAATATTATCGGTGCCAATCTTTTTAATTTGGTGTTAGTCAGTGGATTAGCGGCGGCACTGGCGCCTTTTACTATTCCGCAGGGAACGATGATTGCAGGGGGCCATGCCTCTTTGCTGGTAGATTTACCCGTTATGCTTCTCAGTATGGCTGTTTTAACATTTCCGCTGCTAAAACGGGGGCGGCTGTTTCGGTGGCAGGGGATCCTTTTGCTGCTGATCTATACGGTATTTTGTGTAATACAGTTTTCGGTGGTGTGAAAAAATAAATACGTTAATTGACATTGAAAAACATCCTTTTTGAAAAGGATGTTTTTGCTAATTTTACATATGAATATATATACATATTATTGGAGAACTATAAATTTTTAGGCGAAAATAGATATTATTATTTTTGCTGGGATGAAAAATTCCATACGTTGCTTGTGGGAATCTATTTTGAGGCTGTATCTTTTTTGTGTTTTTGATTTTCGTTGCACAAATTTAGCTTTTATAGGGAAGAGTCCTTTTGCATTTTGGAAAGAAAATCACCTTGTGCAATCAACATGACAGGAGTTTTTTCAGTAATATATTTTTTTTGATCCGTGTCCAGAAGCATGACCTGTACGGAGGTTGGCCGTACCAGCCGTCCGCTTTTATCAAAGCGCAGCATGATGCAGTCGGAGAGGCTGAAGGAAAAGAGCGCGGTATAGACTCTTCTTGTTTTAGGCAGGATTTCTAAAGGGGTGTCCTGGAGCTTTCGGGAAGGCAGCAGCGAAAGAAGCCTTCGGGAAAGTGCAATCTCTTCGCAGAAGATATCGACTGCACCGCCGGAAAATAACAGCGGGCGGGCGGAACTGTTATATATTTCAACAGATATGCGGGCATAGAGATCAAGTTTTTCGGATTCGTGTTGTTCGTATGCCGGTTCAATGGAAAGGATATCTTCAAAAATTCGTACAGTGCATTTACCGTTATCCATGTACATTGCGTCCAGGTCCATACGAGTTGCTTTTTGATTGCAGGTACCTTTGCGGATATAAATATCGCCTTTTTCGGTCCCTTTTTTTACCTGGTT
>URTC01000332.1 GCA_900550765.1 uncultured Clostridia bacterium
CATTGCCAAACCGTTCTTTTCCCTGCTCCAGCAATTGATACATCTGCGCAAAGTATCGTTCCAATGCAAGCTCAGATGCCTGCGCAGGCGCTACCGTCATAAGACCTACGGGTTTAATATACCTAAAATTTTGCAAACTGTCAAGATATTCTGATAATTTATCCGGCAGAACGCCAGATTTTGTGGGTTCTTTTCCTATATTTGCCTCTACAAGTACTATCATGGGGTCCATTAGAGTCTTTAGTTCTGTTTTAACACTTTGCTGTGCCAAAGATACTCTGTCAAGCGAATGGATCATATCCACTTTTCCGATAATATATTTTACTTTATTTGTTTGCAGCTGACCAATCAAATGCACAGACACACCCGGATCAAGCCCCTCATATTTTTCCAAAAGCTCCTGCACTCTGTTTTCGCCTATCGTCTTTATTCCCAAAGCCACGGCCTCGTTGATTTCCTGCACACTTCTGGTCTTTGTCACAGCTATAATCTCGACCTCGTCAAAGCTTCTTCCGCAAGCATCGCAGGCCCTTTGTACATTTTCACATATTTCCGAATATCTTTGCTGTAAACTCATTCATATATCCTCTGTCCTACTTTAAGCGCAGGTGTTTCCTGCAAAATAGCTGTTTCTCCGTTATCATAAAGCACTTCTACCGCAATTTCCTGTCTGTCCTGCTGATTTTTTACCGTTATCGTCCCGTTTTTCACATAGGAAGAAGGAACTTCATATCCCGCAAAACGTTCCCCAATATGAATCGTTGCTGTTCGGATATCCAGGTATTTTTCTACATTCTTTTCAAAACTGAACACAAGAACACTGCTGTTGCGTTCCGTAACGATATTTTCAAGGCAGCCGATTTCACTTTCTTCCGCATTACCGATAAAAACCGGATAATGCATTCCCTGCTGAAAAGCTGAACTCTGCTCCGTTACAATGGCAACGTACCATTTAGGCTCGGTAACCAACTTAAAAGCATTAATATTTTTATTATAGTCCGCCTGAAGATATCCTTTTAATTCCGCGGGCTTTACTGAAGCAAGCTGTTCGGCATTCATCGCACCTTCAAATCCGTCGCAATAAAAGCCGATATATCCATCAGCCGGCGCAATAAATTCATCAAACCAAGCTCTTAGGGATTCCAGCAAATTTTCCTCATCACTGTAAAGTCCCTGAAGATACGTATTGGAATCGGTATTAAAATTTTCACGCACATAGCTGCGGCGCTCCTCCACTAACCGACAAAGCTCTCCGTAGAGCTCAATATATCCCTGTGTATTTTCCGCCATTTTTCGGATCACTACGGAAATTTCAAAATCTAGCTTGGCTATGGTACGATCGTCATAGTTTTGTATAATATTCTGATTTTGATACGTCACAATGCTTTCCTGTGTATCCGCAAGCTTGGAAAGTGTATTTTTAATATACCCTTTTTTATATGCCGTAGCAATCTTACTGCCGCTTTCAACAAACTGCCCGTCGATCATATTTTCATAATCAATTTTTTCATATTCATCCAACGCCGTAATACTCTCACTGCGCACCAACAGACCTTCGGCAGAAAGACCGGTATAGAGAATCTTATAAGTAAGCATAGTTTTTCCGGGCAATGCAAAAATCAAAATTCCCACAAGAATCGCCAGCAGCAAAAAAGCAAGCAGCACAATTCCAGCCGGAAATCTGCGCCGTCTCTTTCGATTCCTACTTTTTGTATATCCCATAAACTCTCCTTAATACACGACCGTATTTTCACCGGGAACAGAATCGTCCTCCGTTGCATATTTCATATCCAGATAATATTCTACAATTGATTTTACCGTACTGCTGGCGCGCGAGCCTGAATAACCGTTAGGAATATATACAACCACAGCAATTTCCGGTTTCTCATACGGAGCAAACGCTACAAACCAGGCATTATCTTCAATATTGATATTCGAAACCTGCGCCGTACCGGTTTTACCGCCCATTTCTTCATTATACTTAAAGTTTTTAAAGAAATTCCGTGCAGTGGAAGCGTAGGGATCTTCTGATTCAGAAACCATTTCTTTCATTCCCTGCTTAACAGCAGCCAGATGCTCCGGCTTAATATCCAGCTTACGTACCAGGGTAG
>URTC01000333.1 GCA_900550765.1 uncultured Clostridia bacterium
AAACCGCAGACCGGAACGGATAAATACCTTTTTTACTTTTGGAAGCGCCCGCAGTTTTTCCAAAAGGTGCATATATTTTTCATGATTTGGCCGGAACGCCGGGCATATCTGCGGATACAAGCACTGCCTTTCGCTGCATGCGCCCTCTTTTTTTTGCCTTTCGCACCCGCCGCCATAAAAGTTGGCCGTAGGGCCGCCTACATCGTGGATATATCCCTTAAACCCCGGCAAAGAAGTCAACAGCTTTGCCTCCTTTACCACAGATTCTTCACTGCGGCTCTGCAATACACGCCCCTGATGAAACGTAATAGCGCAAAAAGAACACGCACCGGCGCAGCCGCGGTTGGCCGTAATGGAAAACTCCACCTCAGAAATCGCCGGAATCCCGCCCAATGCGTCATACATCGGATGCGGCCGACGGGTATACGGCAAAGCATACACAGCATCCAGCTCCCGCTGCGTCAGCGGCTCCGCCGGCGGATTGACTGCTACATAACTCTTTCCGTGCTTTTGCAGCAAGGTTTTTCCCGAAAGATGATTTTGATTTTGCATTTGCGTCATAAACGCGCGGCAATAGCTCTGTTTGTTCCTTTTAACCTCTTCAAAGCTTTCAATCTCCAGCCCGTTATAGATCTGTTCCGGTGTTTCCGTCAGATATGCCGAGCCGTTGATATACGTAACCTCTTTGATATGCAAACCGCCATCCAAGGCATCGGCCATTTGTACAATGGATTTTTCGCCCATACCGTAAAGCAGAAGATCCGCGCCGCTGTCCACCAAAATAGACGCGCGCACCTTATCATCCCAGCAATCATAATGGGCAAATCGCCGCAGGCTGGCTTCTACCCCACCGATAACAATCGTCATATTTTTATACGCCTGACGAATACAATTGCAATAGACGATATCCGCCCGGTCCGGCCGCAAGCCGACTTTGCCGCCCGGAGAATACGCATCACTGCTACGCCGCTTATGGGAGGCCGTATAGTGATTGACCATCGGATCGATATTGCCCGAACTTACTAAAAACCCCAAACGCGGCCTACCGAATTCTTTAAACTGCGCGATATCGTGCCAATCCGGCTGGGCCAGAATCGCGACCTTATAGCCATGGCTTTGCAGCACCCGCGAAATAATAGCCGGTCCAAAACTGGGATGATCCACATACGCGTCGCCGACCACATATACAAAATCCGGTCTTTCCCAGCCGAGTGCTTCGCACTCCTTCCTATTTACCGGTAAAAATTCATGATACTGCATAAAAATATCCTCTAAAATAATATAAAAATATTATATGGTTTTCCCCGGCAAAAGTCAACAAAATAACATGCATTCTCCCCGCGCTCAAAAAAAAGTCTTCCCTGCAACCCGCTCTCTTGGGTGCAGGGAAGGCCTGCAAAAATTACATAACGACCCGGATTTCACTGCCGGAAGCAAGCACGCCCTCCTTCTCCGCTGCAGTGAGACTTCGCACGCCCTCACTGCGTCCATCAGGATTGAGAACTTTTACACAACAGGAAAGATGCTCCGTATTAATCTCTACCGAATATTCCTGCCACCAAGACGGAATCCTCGGATCCACCGTAACCTTACCGCTTTCCACGTTAATACCCAACATATCATGAAGTACCGCCGTAAAATACATTGCCGAAGATGCGGTATACCAACTCCAACCGCCGCGGCCTTTATTTTCCTCATTCGCATAAATATCCGCCGGCACGCTATAGGGCTCCAGCATATATTTTGCTGCCGCTGCTTTTGTCATCGTATGGCTGATCGGATTAATCAAATCCAGAATTTCCGCACATTTATCCCCCTCTCCGATCTGTGCAAAGGCCGAAGCCGTCCAAATGGCACCATGCGTATACTGTCCGCCGTTTTCCCGAACACCGGAAACATATTCGCCGATATATCCCGCACCGGATTCTTTCGTAAACGGCGGTGTAAGCAGCTTGACAATCCCATTTTCTTTATCAATCAAACGGAATACATCCGGATAATTAGTCTGATATTCACGGGCAATTTCATTGACCCCTTCACCGGAACCATCATTTACAATCAAAACTTCTAACTGGTCCGTTACTTCCGGAATCAAAAAACTATCCAAT
>URTC01000334.1 GCA_900550765.1 uncultured Clostridia bacterium
TCCCTTGCTTTTAAAAGAGCTGGATCAAATCGACGGCATTGAACGGATTCGCTTTATGACCAGCCATCCGAAAGACCTTTCGGACGAACTGATCGAGGTCATGGCGCAGGGCCGGCATATATGCAAATATATCCACCTTCCTGTGCAGTCAGGCTCAAACAGAATCCTTTCCCTAATGAACCGCCGTTACACCCGGGAGGATTACTTTCTCCTGATTCAAAAGCTGCGGCAGGCTATGCCGGAAATTGCTATTTCCACCGATATCATCGTGGGCTTTCCCACCGAAACGGAACAGGATTTTGAGGATACGCTGGATTTATACCGGCGCGTGGGCTTTCATTCGGCGTTTACGTTTATCTATTCCAAGCGAAAGGGTACGCCCGCAGCCGAAATGCCGGGTCAGGTCTATGAACGCGACGCCAAAGCGCGCATTGCACGGCTGATCAAGCTTGCCGAAGAATGTACGCTTGCCGCCAACAAAAAATATGAGGGACGAAGCTATCCGGTGCTGGTAGAGGGAATTTCCAAGCGAAACGGCGCTATGGTTTCCGGCCGTACCGACTGCGGCAGAATGGTAAATTTTGCCGGTACAGAGCAGCTGATCGGCCAAATTGTAAATGTGAAAATCACACAAACCAAGCTGAATACGCTTTTAGGAGAAATGGAGGAGAAAGAATGCCCCTTTCACCGATGATGCAGCGCTATATCGTGCTGAAGGAAAAATATAAAGATTGTCTCGTCTTCTATCGGCTGGGCGATTTTTATGAAATGTTTTTTGATGATGCGCTTACCGCCTCAAAGGAGCTGCAGCTGACCCTGACCGGGCGCGACTGCGGCCTGGAGGAAAAGGCTCCCATGTGCGGCGTACCGTATCATAGCGTAAATAACTACATCAATAAACTGCTGGAAAAAAATTATAAGGTAGCTATCTGCGAACAGCTGACCGATCCCAAAGAATCCAAAGGTCTGGTGGAGCGGGACGTCATCCGCGTCATCACGCCGGGTACGGTGATCGAGGACGCGATGCTGGAGGGGAAAAACAACAACTTTTTAGCGGCGGCCGTATGGCGGGAGAATCGCTGCGGCATCGCCTGGGCCGACGTTTCCACCGGCGAATTTAACCTGACCGAGGTTTTTTGTGAAAACGGGCTGGATGCCGTATGCGACAAGCTGTTTGAGATCTCGCCCAATGAAATTATCGTGGACGCGGGCTTTGCGCAGGCCGCGCAAAGAATGCCGGAATATATCAGAAAACAATTCAAGCCCTTTATGGAGGTTTCCGGCCTGTTTGAATCAGAGGCCGATATCACAAAGCTGGTACGCCGCTTTCGGGAGGCAAAGGGTTTTGAGAAAAAATATCCCTGCGCGGTGCAGGCTGCTGCGGGATTATGGAGCTATTTAGGAACTACACAGAAAAATACGCTGGCTCATATGACGCAGTTATCCTTTATTGCCGGCAAAGAATATCTGCAGTTGGATGCCGCGGCGATCCGTAATCTGGAAATTTTTAAATCCATGGGCGGACACGGCACGCGCGGTACGCTGCTGTGGCTGCTGGATAAGCCCGAAACCGCCATGGGCGGCAGAAAGCTGAAGGCCTGGCTGGAGCGCCCCCTGCGGAAAAAGGAGGAGATCGACCGCCGGCTGGACGCCGTGGAGGAGCTGGCACAGAATTATATCCTGCGCGAGGATCTCAAGCACCAGCTGGGCACGATCGGCGATATTGAGCGTATCTGCACCCGGGTCTCCTACGGCACGGTAAACGCCCGGGAAACCTCCGCCATGCGCCGCTCGCTCAAGGTGCTGCCCGAAATCCGGCAGGCATTGCTGGGCTGCCAAAGCGCGCTCTTAAAGGAGTGCGGGGAAAACATTGACGGGCTGGAGGATATCTGCGGTCTTTTAGAAGCCGCCATTGCCGAGGATCCGGCCGACAGCGTGAAGGAGGGCGGTATCATCCGCGACGGGTATAACGCCCAGCTGGACGCCTACCGCGACGCCGTCAAAAACGGCCAAAATTGGATTTTGCAGCTGGAAGCCAAGGAGCGCGAAGAGACCGGAATCAAAACCTTAAAAATCAAATTCAACAAGGTTTTCGG
>URTC01000335.1 GCA_900550765.1 uncultured Clostridia bacterium
ACTGCATAAGGGCAACAGCGGAGATAGCTGGAAGCCTGTAAAGAATACGGATAAACTGATTGTTCCTGCAGGCGAATCCCTGCTGATTGCCTATGAGTGCGACGCTACCTTTACCCTCAATGCCGACGGCGTGGAAGCTACCTATACCTATGACCAGTATTTCCCGCGGTTTGACATACGAACCAAGGACGGCGGCAAGGAAATTAAGGCCGGCACAGAGTTTATCATCTCCGGCATCGGCGTTGAGTATCTGCAGAAGCTGGACAGCAACGCCAAGAGCAGCATGACAGTAACGGCCGTATACGAACTGCCTGAATCGGCCAACAAGCCTGGCGGCGACGTACTGCCCGTAGCCCTGATAGCAACGGCAGCTGTTGCAGTCATTGGGCTGGTAATAGCAGCTAAAAAGAAAAAAGAGCAGGAATAAAAAGTCCTGCAAATAATAAGAATGGAAATGAGTCCGGATTATTCCGGGCTCATTTTTTCGCTTTATTCTCTTTTTTGCTTTTCCCATCTTTTCCTTGCGTAAAAAATTCGTCCTTTCAAACCCTATCGATTTGGCCTGAAAACTCACTATTACCATTTATAAAAAAGGACCGAAAGCCTTTTCTTGACATAAAGTATATTCTCTGTTATACTCGTAGAGATTTGTATGCAAGGAGACCTTTATGAAAAAAGCAGCTGTTCTTATTATTGCTATATTATTGGTAGGATCCATAAGCGGATGCAGCCATCCCGCTTCGTTGGAACTTTCTTCTGTTTCCCCGTTTAACACGCCGTCGTTAGCGCCCTCCCCTCTGCCGGAGACGCCTGTGCCTACGGCGTTTATACCTTCCCCGTCCCCCTCTCCGACCGCCGCGGCTACACCAACAGCTGCTCTTCTTGATTTAACGCATGCAACGGTAATGTACGTTACTCATAGAAGCGTAAATGTACGCACAGAGGCTTCGGTAAACAGCGAAAGAATCACAAGTCTGACGCAAAACACACAGGTAAACGCTTATAAAAAAATCGATGATTGGTATTATATACAATATGCCGACGGTCAGTTCGGATATATGAACGCTGCTTATCTTTCCGATCAGCCTGTCATAGCAACCCCTCTGCCCGAGGCCTCACCCAAGCCGGAAGAAGACACCGTGGAGCAAAAATATAACAGCAATGTAGATATCAATGACAACGTCTTTCTCGACGCCCTGGAATACACAGGCTATAACCTGAAAAAGCACCGGGAAGACGGGAACATGTGGGTGTTTATTTTAGGAAAGCATAAGCAAGCTCTGGGATATCTTTCCGGGCTCGGTTATGATTACGGTGTATCCTCCGGCTATGAAACCACAGTGGCCGGAGCGCCTAATATCGCAAAAATCAAAAAAAACGGGGGACTTGTCTGCGCCTCTTATGTTACTTATGTTTACTTTAACTATCTTCCTAATATTGCAGGAATCGATACCTCTTCTTTGACAAAACCGGCAAATTCCCGTTCCGCACAGTCGTGGCGGCTGGCTGCGGAGGATTGGGTCACTAAAGGGCTTTCCCGAAAAATCTCGTTTTCCGCCAAAAGAAACTCCGACGGAACCGTGGTGTTTCATCCCGACGAAAGCATCCCGATAGGTTCTATTGTAGTCTTCAAGGTTTACGGCGCGTCTGACAGTGCAGACGCACGCCATGTAGGAATTTATGCCGGGTATGCCGGCGGTTATCATTGGATGACGCACGTAGGCAACGAGCGCGGGCCCGAAATGATCACCATAGAGCGCATGGGCTTCTCCAGCACCCCCGAGGTTCCTCTGGAAGTGATCACACCGCCCATTTCTTTTGAAAGAACTTCTGAATAGGCAGAATTGTGCCGCATAAAAATATGCCCTCTTTTTGATTTACAGCCTTGCTTAAAAACACCTGAACAAACGATATAAAAAAACCGATTCACTATTGAGAGAGTTTATTAAAGAGAGTTCTCTAAAATTGAATAGGACTTTGGCACACAAATCCCCTGCTTGTTAAAGTTTGTTAAAGTTTACAAAACTGCCCGAAAAAGAGAAAAATCAAAACTCTTTTTCGGGCAGTAATTTTTATGCAGTCATATTCTTTGCTG
>URTC01000336.1 GCA_900550765.1 uncultured Clostridia bacterium
TCTTGCCTGGAATAATGCCTCGGAAAGAGGAGCCAATGATACAAAAAATGGAATCTATTATCCTGTGAAGGGCTTTATAGCCGGAATGATAGCCATGCTGCCGGCTATTGTGTTGATCCTTTTTTATATGGCGGTGTCTTTTCACGGATGGGAAGGAAATTCACAGGTGTTAGCGGATGGTTTATATGTTCTGCTGTATATGCTGTTTCTGGCATATTCACCGCTTTTATCAGTTTTTGTTTCCTACAATCCGGCATTGGGCGTTGATTTTGCACAACCGGCTATTGCCTATCTGAATAATATTACTACACCCAATGCCGTTTCGGCACCGTTGTTTTTTGTGCCTGTCTTTCTGTTTGTCGCTGTATGCGGCGTTGCCTATATTGTCGGACATAAGCAGCAGGCATCTCTTGTGGATTTTATTAAACAATTAAAAAAATAATATTGAAAAAAATGTAGTTTTGTGGTAGAATAATGAAAAATAAATATACACTGAGAATTATCAGCGGCGCATTAAAAGGACGTGGGCTTGCTTCACCGCCGGATCATTCGGTCAGGCCTACCTCCGGCAGGGTGAAGGAATCCCTTTTTAACAGGATACGCACAAACCTTCCCGGAACAGTTTTTTTGGATTTGTTCGCCGGTACCGGGCAAATCGGACTCGAAGCGGATTCACTTGGAGCACGGTGTGTGTATGCAGATGTTGCGCCCCGGCTGGTGCAGGAAAATATTCGGATGCTGCACTGTGAGGAACGTACAAGGGTTCAGCAAGGAAGCGTTTTGCAGGTTTTAAGGCAATTGGCAGAAGAAGGACAACGTTTTGATTTTATCTTTGCGGATCCGCCGTATCAGGCAGGCTATTATGAAGATATTATTGCGTACTCTTGCGCAGTTCTGAAAAAAAACGGTTTTTTAATACTGGAACATGCGTCGGATCTTATCATACAAACACAGCTTTTGCATTTGGATGATCAAAGAAATTACGGAAGCAGAAGTCTGACCTTTTTAAAAGGAGAAAAAGAATGAAACTGATGATCTACCCCGGCAGTTTTGATCCTGTTACATTGGGGCATTTGGATATTATTACAAGGGCTGCTAAAATGACGGATACATTAGTGGTCGCGATTATGAACAATTCGGAAAAAAAGTACTTTTTTACATTAGAAGAACGCTTGGAGATGATCCGCAGTTCTGTTGCTTAATTGAAAAATGTTGAAGTTGATTTTTCTGAAGGTCTGATGGTTGAGTATATGAAAAAGCGCGGTGCAGCCGCGGCTGTGCGGGGATTAAGGGCAATTACCGATTTTGAATATGAACTGCAATGGGTTACGCTGAATCAAAAACTGGATCCGGAATTTCAGGCATTGTTTATGATGGCCAGCAGTGAACATAGTTTTTTGAGCTCCAGTATTGTTAGGGAGATTGGACGTTTGGGCGGCGATATCAGTAAAATGGTGCCGGCCTGCGTACATGATTTTATTAAAGAAAAATTGATGGCAGAACAGAATAAAGGAGAATGATTATGGAATATGTAAGCACCAACAACGCCCCCGGCGCCATCGGTCCGTACAGCCAGGCGATGGAAGCGGGCGGAGTTGCTTATGTGTCCGGACAGTTGCCTATTGACGCCGCTACGGGGCAGATGGCGGAAGGGATAGAAGGACAGACCCGCCAGTCGTTGGAAAATATAAAGTACATTCTTGAAGAGGCGGGATTGACAATGGACGACATTGTCAAAACCACCGTGTTTCTTCAGGATATGTCCCTTTTTGCGGGGATGAATGGTGTGTATGTCACTTATTTTGACAGAACTTTCCCGGCACGCTCGGCGATTGCCGTAAAAGCTCTGCCAAAGAACGCGTTAGTAGAGATCGAGTGTATCGCGATTCGCTAACAGATCGGCGACAATGAAACTGCTGCCTCCCACAAAGATGAAGTCTTTCGGGGGGCAGTCTTTTTTTGCCGCCTGCACCGCTTCTACCACAGTGGGGTAAGCGTTGCCTTTCAATCCGGCTTTCTGAGCCAGTA
>URTC01000337.1 GCA_900550765.1 uncultured Clostridia bacterium
TCATAAAACTTCTCAAGACATCTATTATTTCTTCGTTTTTTCTTGCAAAGAACCGCTTTGATACGATGGTTTGGATGAAACTGTCCCATGACAAAAGCATCGTTAACATGTGATTTATCAATATCCAGTTCTCGGCGCCGTTCTTTTGTTGCTGCTCCGTATGTGACGTGAATGTTAATATCAAGAAACAAGGTCTTGACCTCATTGTAGAGCTGCCATCGTATCGTAGTCATAAAGGTAGCGCCTTTAAAATTTGGAAGCTTCGGTTTCCAATTATATAGTTTTCCGCCTGGCTTATGATTTTTTGGTGTATGGCATTTATCGCATACTGTAGCCAAATTTGTCATGCTGTTGGTTCCACCCCGGCTCCTGTATTTAATATGATGCACATGAAGTATGGCTCCATCACTAATTGTTTTTCCACAGCATTGGCACTTATAACCATCACGGGAAAATACCGCCTCTATGAGTGTTGCAATTACATATCGTTCTCCATGTTGGTAGTCTGCGCCTTGAGGCAATGGCTTTCCTTCCTCTTTAGCTTTTAATACCTGAATATCAAAATTTCCCATTTCCATAGTGATATCTGTTAGAGGCATGACTTTATTGATGCGTGAGATTGCCTGGACGTGAATATCTTTTTTGTGCTCCAGTGATGGAGCAATCCAGCCTTTATCCATTTTCCTGTTATTGAATCGCGGCTGGCGGTATCTTTTTCTGCCGCGTCGCTGTCTTCTATACATCCGGCATGCATCATGCCTGGCTCTTTCGTCTGTTAATGTGTCAATCTGTTCTGCCAGATATTCGTGCTTTTCTGACTTTACAGATATTCCAATATGTATATATCCGGTATCCATACAAAGCTCTATTGGCTGGATATCTCCAGTTTTCCTTTCAGTAAGCTGTATGGTAAACGGATGATAACTATGTTTTATTGCTTTGCCTGATTTGAGCAACTTACGTGCTCTGTATTCACTTGTTGGCATCAATCTTTCGCCTGTCTTACTAATGACTGCAACTGACATAAGCTGCCCTCCTTTGTACTGTATTTTCCCGGTAAGCCGGGGTGGCTTACGCCTTCTGTATCAATTTATGCTGGTGCCGAATCCGGCAAGGCCGGTGAGGCATCAATCATTTCCACGCATCCGAAGATGCTTGAAAACAATCCATACAGGTTCTCTATCCTTTTGGCTCCGGCAAGCCGGCGCCTAGTCAGAATCGGTTGTCCTCATCGCCAATGTTATCCGATAGTTTAGCGTATACTGCACTTCTCCTGCCCTAAGAGATGTTTAACAGCATACCGCAGAGCGTGAGACTTGAGGAGCATCCCACGGTGCCTATTTTACCGGTAACGGAGCAGTTAAAGATTTACCTGACCTGGTTTGGCCGGCTTCCTTACCGCCAAGGCTAATCAACAAGGCCTTTCGGCCAACACCTTCCGTAAACTGTAACGGAGCTACAAAAGTGGAAATAAAATAATTTATTCTTTTGCAAGCCCCGTCCGAGGTTTACCTCGGGCGCGGGTTATTGACCTGCGCTTGTATATCCGGTTGCTTTGTTTAATATTTTTTTTGTGAAGAGCTCATGACTAAAGTCACGGGCTTCCGATAGTCTGTCAGGCTTTTTAATCTTGCGACCCGATTACTTCAGTCACTTCTTCTGCCCGATAGTCGCACATTAACGTGTCAAGCCTTTTCAGATAATATGTCATGTCTGAAGTTGAAGCATCTATCCTGTCGGATATTTTTTCTTCCAAGCTGACACCTACAGACGTAGAATCTGCGATTTTATCAAGAACATCATATCCAGCCCCGTGGCTTGCCGATAATACAGATGCAGCAGCTGCCATAACCCATATTCCTGCTATCGCAATCGCTCCTGCTTTTGGCAAGTCGGTTTTGTTTTTCATTTTTTTTGCCTCCTTTTTTATTCTCTCTTACAATATGCTGAAAAAGTTTCCATATTTAACGTTTTTGCGAAAAATATTTTTTTGTTTCAGATTTGTTTTTTTGCGGTTTTTTTTATTAT
>URTC01000338.1 GCA_900550765.1 uncultured Clostridia bacterium
GGATTGTTTACAAGCACAGCCTTTGCATCCGGATTTTCCTCGATAGCCCTCGCCACCTGGTCAATCTCCATTCCAAGCGAAATACCAAGCTTCGCATTCGTCTGCGGATTGACATAAACAGGTATCGCTCCGCAGAGCACGAGTGCATTAAGAGCACTTTTATGAACATTTCTCGGAAGTATAATCTTGTCTCCTGCCTTGCAGGTGGACAAAATCATGGCCTGCACCGCAGAGGTGGTGCCTCCTACCATAAGAAAAGCATTTGCCGCTCCAAAGGCATCCGCCGCAAGCTCCTCCGCCTCTCTGATTACCGAAACCGGATGGCACAAATTGTCAAGCGGCTTCATTGAATTGACATCAAGCCCTACACACTATTCTCCGAGCAGATGCACCAGCTCAGGATTTCCCCTGCCTCTCTTGTGTCCCGGCACGTCAAACGGCACCACTCTCTTCTTCTTAAACTCCTCAAGAGCCTCATAAATCGGCGCTCTTTCCTGTCTTTTGATATCCATTTACTTCTCCTGTATTTAAAAAGGATGATGCGTGCAAGCATCATCCTTTAGATTCGTCTTAACAACAGTAAAATCGTAACATATACTATGGAGTTATGCAAGAAATTACGTTTTATTTTTATATAAACACTTTTAGCCTTCCGACTATAAAGAGGAAGCCGGTACATGTGGAGTGTGCCGGCTAAAAATATGAAAAAGATTAATATGAGTATTTCTTTTGTTTATGATGTCAGTATACAGGACAATTGTGAAAATGCTGTGTTTACTTTCTTACCCTTTTATAAACAAAATATTGCATTTTTTTATTTTTAACTTACCATTGTCGTGTTGTTGATTTTGGATATTCTGAGGATGAAAGTCTGTCATATTGTACGTGCCGGATAACATTTTCTACTATACAGCCGCAATTACTGTTTAATTGTGATGGGATTAAACACAGCACTAAGAATCAGTGACCTGCTTAGATTAAAGTGGGACAACGTTTACAATTATACCTGCAGATACCAGCCTATAAGCAGGACGCAGGCATATCGCATTGTAAAAACTGCTGCCAGCAAAACAGTGCAGGATGAGAGGGATGAGATTTATCTGAAGCTTGAATTATAGTACCTTCTATTCCGCCGGCCAGGATTTTCTGAGTGCCGCATAGGAAACCAGGAAGTTGGCAAGCCAGCCGGCCGGTACAGCAAGCCAGACAAATGCAATACCGAAACGCGGCGCGCAGATTAAGGCAACCGAGAGGCGGATTGCCAGGTTTACCATATTTGCAGCGAGAAACGGACGCATGATGCCAAGTCCACGTAGCACACCATCTGTGGCCATCTTTATACCCATGAAAATGAAAAAGAATCCAAGCCATCTCATATAATCCCCTGATACCTGATATGCCAGGGCCGTTCCGTCTTTACCCAGGAATAATGAGGAAATTTGAGTATGCAGTGTTTCAATTACTATAAAAGCAAGCACTGCAAAACACAGGTCTAACACCAGCGCAGCGTGATAGCCTTTTTTGATACGTTCTGTCTTCTTTGCTCCGAGATTCTGGGAAACAAACGGAGAAACTGCATTTCCAATGGATACAAATATCAGTGAAAAAACATTCTCTACTCTCATCGTTGCCGAATATCCTGCAAGCGCCTGTGTACCGAACGGATTCACAACTGCCTGTACTATCATCATGCCAATTGACACCGTAGACTGCTGGAGAACCGAAGGCACAGCAATCCGAAGCATAGAATGAAGCTCATGTCTATCAAACCATTCAAAGCGACTTTTATACCGGCGCATACGGCTAAGGAAAATCAAAAGTGAAAACACTGCAGATATTCCCTGAGCAATTAGAGTTGCAAGTGCAGCACCGAACACTCCCAGGTCAAGGCCTGCCACCATCCAAAGGTCCATAAATATATTTAACACAGATGAAAATATCAAAAGCCCCAACGGAATCCTTGACTCGCCAATCGATGTAAACATCGTTGAAAGTATGTTATACATAAACAGAAACGGAAATCCC
>URTC01000339.1 GCA_900550765.1 uncultured Clostridia bacterium
CGTATGATATTTTATTTCTCCGGTAAGAAAAACATCTGCACCTGCCTGCATAGCGTCAAAAGCAAATTCCTCTCCTGCGCCGGTGCAAAGTGCCATTTTTTCAAATACTTTATCTCCTAATCCACCGTATAAAAGACTTGGCGCTCCGATTGCCTTTTTAATATACCTAAGCAATTGGCTCGCTTGCATTTTTTCAGGCAGCTCTCCGATTCTTGCACAAGCTACCAGCTCACCGCAAACCTCACGCGGAGCGAGTAACCCAACGTTTCGCAATTCCAATACACCGCAAAGCGCATCATTTACACCCCCCGGTGCAATATCCAAAGATGTATGTGCACAATAAAGCGCAATTTTATTTTGATACAGAAGGGAAAGCATCCGCCCCTCATACGTATCTGCTGCCGCAGTACGAATGGGTTTAAAAATAAGCGGATGGTGAGAAACAATCATTCCGCAACCTTTGGTCTTTGCTTCAAGAATCACATCTTCCGTCACATCCAAGGTTACTAAAATACGTGCTGTTGCATCCTGAAGACTTCCAGCTGCAAAACCGCAGTTATCCCATTCATAAGCATACGCCGGTTTAGCCATCTGCTCTATAATTCTCACAATATCAGAAATCTGGGGCATCTTTTAGAACCTCCTGTATCCTTTGTATTTGTGTATTCAGCTCATAAAGCCGCCGCCGGGCCGTTGCGCCGTCAGATCGTCCCGCAGCACATGCGGCATTTTGCAGCACTTTAAGACGATGCTGAAAAAAAGCATATGCATTTGTATCCATAACCAGTGTACCCGGCCTAGGCAAACAGAAATCAAACGAAGCCATTTTCCCCGGCAAGGCTCGGAGTACTTCATAAAAACGGTCATTTTCCCTTACGATAATTTCTTTATCGATACAAAAACCATTTTCCTGCAAAGCCTGAAATACTGCAGCGGAATCTTTCATAGGCTGCAGGATTAACTTTGTTTTTGCCCGCGGATGAGCAATAATCCGCGCAATGCCATCTCCGCCTATTCCGGAGATCACTGCTGCCGAAGGTATAACAGGAAGCCCGGAAAAGCCATCACAAACAAAAAATTCAAGCTCTATTTTTCTCTTTTGTGCCATATTCCTTGCTTTTTGCAAAGAAGCTGCTGAAATATCCGTAGCAAATACGTGCCGCGCATATCCATTCTCAGCAAGGTACACGCTTAAAATTCCATGGTCACAGCCAATATCCGCTACCGTTTCATTTTTGCCCAGCAACTCTGTTATTGCCTTTTGTCGCGACGTAAGCCGAAAATCACTCAAGGTAATCCCTTAATTTTCGGCTGCGGCTTGGATGCCGAAGCTTCCGAAGCGCCTTTGCCTCAATCTGCCGAATCCTCTCACGCGTAACATTAAATTCTTTTCCTACTTCTTCCAGTGTACGCTGACGGCCGTCATCAATCCCAAACCGGAGCCGCAGAACTTTTTCCTCCCGCGGCGTAAGTGTACTCAGCACCTGCATCAGCTGTTCTTTCAGCAGTGTAGCCGCCGCAGCATCGGAAGGCAAGGGAATATCGTCATCCGGAATAAAATCTCCCAAATGGCTGTCCTCTTCTTCCCCAATCGGCGTTTCCAGTGAAACAGGATCCTGGGCAATTTTAATGATCTCCCGCACACGCTCAACTGAAACATCCATAGCCTCGGCAATTTCATCCGGAGAAGGATCCCTCCCCAGCGTCTGTACCAGCTGACGTTTTACTCTGGAAAGCTTATGAATCGTTTCTACCATATGCACCGGAATACGAATCGTACGCGCCTGATCGGCGATTGCCCTGGTAATTGCCTGACGAATCCACCAGGTTGCATAAGTAGAAAATTTATAACCTTTGGTATAATCGAATTTCTCAACAGCTTTAATCAGTCCTAAATTGCCCTCCTGGATCAAGTCCAAAAACAACATGCCGCGTCCGACATAGCGTTTGGCAATACTGACTACCAACCTTAAATTGGCCTCGGCAAGCTTTTCCCGCGCCTGATCATTGCCCGCTTCCACCTG
>URTC01000340.1 GCA_900550765.1 uncultured Clostridia bacterium
CCTGGGATTGATTCTGACATCTGCAGCTCATTCCCAGATCAGATATTGTGCTTCCGTTATTAAATGGATCGTAAAATCTGTTCATATTATCCTCCTTATTCTTATATGTGTACCGCAAAACAGGTACACCGGGATCATAATGATTCCCCATTAACAACCTATGATTTTTCTTTGCAGTTGGACACAAATCTTTTCGTTATTCCATTATATAAAAAAACGATCTGAAAGCTGCCAGGGCATCTTTCAAACCGCTTTTCCGCTGATTCCTCTGTTCCTTTAAAAGGAACCTCCGAATTTCTCTATCTCTTTTTATCCACACGGAGATAATTTTTTGTACGCCTTACCTTACATACTTCTTGTGCATACAATATCCGCAGAAGTTCCAGCAACCTTTGCAATCACTATCTGTCCGCTATACACCGGCGCCGTAAGGGTCACTGCTGTCAAAGCCTGCATAATTTCCGCAATTTTTTCCTTGGGAACCGCGGTACTGGTCTTGACCGGACACCGCCGATGCAGCGCACCGGTAATTTTTACGGTACTTGTCACCATCCGCATCGGATGCGTTACCTCATTTTTTCCGTACTCCACACCGCGGAGGCAGCCGTTTCCCCGTACAGAAAGCTCTTCCCCTTCCTCTACTTTTAAATGGCATCCCCTCGGGCAAACAATACAAATCAATTCCTTCATTGCTTCTCCCTCCTTACCGCTGTAACCGTTAGGTCTTCTCCGGCCTTCCCAAGCAGATCCGTCGGAATAAGAATATGTTCCATCTCTCCTGGTGCCATATGTTCACGTTTAAAAGAGACAAGCGTTTCTTTGCCGCTGAGCACGCGAATGACGCTCTCCTGAAAGACACGGTTGACTCTGAAAAATATCTCTGTTTTATCCTTTTTTCCTATCCGTATTTTTTGCGGAATCGTATAATTTACGCCATTTCCGTTTTTAACATCCAGACACCTTCCCGCTTTTTCTCCGTTTTGAAGATATACCGCGGCCGCTTCTCCTGCCCGGCTGCTTTCAGTCGTTACATAATCCACAAGGTCATGCACATGCGCCGCATTTCCGCAGGCAAAAATTCCGGGAATCCTCGTTTCCATATTTTCAAAAACCACAGCACCGCCGGTACGTGCATCCATTTCAATTCCCGCTCCCCTTGTCAGTTCATTTTCAGGAATCAACCCTACAGAGAGAAGAACTGTATCACAGTCAAAAAATATTTCCGTGCCGCAGATGGGATTCCGATTTTCATCTACTTTAGCAACTACCACTTTTTCTACCCTGTTTTTCCCCTGAATATCTATTATCGTATGGGAAAGATACAACGGAATTTCAAAATCCTCCAAACACTGAACGATATTTCGGGTAAGACCTCCAGAATAAGGCATTACTTCCACGCAGGCAAGTACCCTCGCGCCCTCCAGCGTCATTCTTCGGGCCATAATCAAGCCGATATCGCCGCTGCCTAAAATAATTACGCGCTTTCCCACCATATATCCGTCAATATTCAAATATCTCTGCGCCGCACCGGCCGTATAAACTCCCGCCGGCCTGTCACCCGGAATTGCAATAGCTCCGCGGGTACGTTCCCGGCATCCCATGGCCAAAATAATTGCCCGTGCCTCCAAAAGCATCAATCCTTCTTTACCGTTTACCGCACTGACCTGCTTTTGCGGCGAAACATCCAAAACCATCGTATCCAGCTTAACTTCGATCCCCGTATTATTAAGCAGTTTAATAAAACGTTCCGCATATTCAGGTCCGGTAAGCTCTTCCTTAAAATAATGCAGTCCAAACCCATTGTGTATACACTGGTTTAATATGCCGCCCAACTCCGTACCCCGTTCAAGAATTAAAATTTTCTTTACACCCTTTTGATAGGCGGTATAGGCCGCACTTAAGCCCGCAGGTCCGCCGCCGATCACAATTAAATCATACATGGTTCTCCTCCCCCTTTGTTTCAGCAAACAGCATTCTGCTGCCGTGTTTGTCTTTCAGATCGGCAAGTGGGTCAAGTTTT